>NZ_JAXOJX010000046.1:0-63703 GCF_034427735.1 Azohydromonas lata | reverse complement strand
CGGCGGCTTCGGTGTCGATGCGGGCGATGACCTGGTCGCTCACCACGGTGCCGCCGTCGGCCACGACGATCTCGCCCAGCACGCCGGCGGAGGGCGCGGGCACTTCCAGGACGACCTTGTCGGTCTCGATCTCGATCAGGATCTCGTCCTGCGCCACGGCCTCACCGGCCTTCTTCTTCCATTGCAGCAGCGTGGCTTCGGCCACCGACTCGGACAGCTGCGGAACCTTGACTTCAACGATCGCCATTTGAATTTCTCTCGGAATTTGGTCTTGCCGGGGGTGCGCCCGGCCCACACGCGGCCGGGTTGCGGCCGGCCGCGCGTGCAATCGGGGTGCGGCGCGCCGCTTGGGCGCGCCGCGACTTCAGGGGGTCACTTGCTGAGCACGTAGCCCTTGAGCTTGGCGAAGGCCTGCTCCAGCAGCGACTTCTGCTGCTCCTGGTGCAGGTGCGCGTAGCCCACGGCCGGGGAGGCCGAGGAGGGACGGCCGGCGTAGCCCAGGCGCTGCCCTTCGCTCATGTTCTCGTGGATGTAGTGCTGGACGAAGAACCAGGAGCCCTGGTTCTGCGGCTCGTCCTGGCACCACACCACCTCGGCGAGGTTGGGGTACTTCTTGAGCTCGGCGGCGAAGGCCTTGTGCGGGAACGGGTAGAGCTGCTCGACGCGGATGATGGCCACGTCGGCGGCGCCCTTCTCTTCGCGCTTCTTGACCAGGTCGTAATAGACCTTGCCCGAGCACGCGATCACGCGCTTGACCTTGGCGGCGTCGATGTCGGCCTTGAGCTCGCCGATGACGGTGCGGAACTCGCCATTGGTGAACTCGTTGAGCGGCGAGGTCGCGTCCTTGTTACGCAGCAGCGACTTCGGGGTCATGATGACCAGCGGCTTGCGGAACTGGCGCACCATCTGGCGGCGCAGCAGGTGGAAGATCTGGCTGGCCGTGGTCGGCTGCACCACCTGCATGTTGTTGTCCGCCGACAACTGCATGAAGCGCTCCAGGCGGGCCGAGCTGTGCTCGGGACCCTGGCCCTCGTAGCCGTGCGGCAGCATCATCACCAGGCCGTTGGCGCGGCCCCACTTCACTTCGCCGGAGGCGATGAACTGGTCGATGACGACCTGCGCGCCGTTGGCGAAGTCGCCGAACTGGGCTTCCCAGATCACCAGCGTGTTGGGCTCGGAGCCGGCGTAGCCGTACTCGAAGCCCAGCACGGCCTCTTCGGAGAGGATGGAGTCGATGACGACGAACGGGGCTTGGTTGTCGGCCACGTTCTGCAGCGGCACGTAGGTGCCCTCGTCCCACTTCTCGCGCTTCTGGTCGTGGATGACGGCGTGGCGGTGCGTGAAGGTGCCACGGCCGCAGTCTTCGCCGGACAGGCGCACGGCATAGCCGGAAGCCACCAGCGAGGCGAAGGCCATGTGCTCGCCCATGCCCCAGTCCACGTTGGTGTCGCCGCGGCCCATGGAGGCGCGGTCGTCATACACCTTCTTGACCAGCGGGTGCAGGCTCAGGCTCTCGGGGAAGGTCGTGAGCCGCTCGGCCAGGCGCTTCCACTCGGTCAGCGGGATGGCGGTGTCGGCGGCGTCCGTCCACTTCTTGCCGATGAAGGGCGTCCAGTCGACCGCGTACTTGCTCTTGAAGTTGGTGAGCACCGGGTCCACGGTGTGGCGGCCGGCGTCCATGGCGGCGCGGTAGGCCTTGACCATGTCGTCGCCCAGCGTCTCGCCCAGGCCTTGGGCGGACAGCTTGTCGGCGTAGAGCTTGCGGGTGCCGGGATGCTGGGCGATCTTGCGGTACATCAGCGGCTGCGTGAGCGCCGGGGTGTCCTGCTCGTTGTGGCCCAGTTTGCGGAAGCAGATGATGTCCACCACGACGTCCTTGCGGAACGTCAGGCGGAACTCCAGCGCCAGCTGGGCGGCCAGCACCACGGCTTCGGGGTCGTCGCCGTTCACGTGCAGCACCGGGGCCTCGACCATCTTGACGACGTCGGTGCAGTACAGCGTGGAGCGCAGGTCGCGCGGGTCGGAGGTGGTGAAGCCGATCTGGTTGTTGATGATCAGGTGCACCGTGCCGCCGGTGGAGTAGCCGCGCGTCTCGGACAGCGCCAGCGTCTCCTGGTTCACGCCCTGGCCGCCGAAGGCGGAGTCGCCGTGCACCAGCACGGGCAGCACCTGGGCGCCCAGCTTGTCGCCGCGGCGGTCCATGCGCGCGCGCACCGAGCCCTCGACCACCGGGTTCACGATTTCCAGGTGCGAGGGGTTGAAGGCCAGGCTCAGGTGCACGGGGCCGCCGGGGGTGGCCACGTCGCTGGAGAAGCCCTGGTGGTACTTCACGTCACCGGCGGGCAGGTCTTCCGGCGCGGTGTGGTCGAACTCGGCGAACAGGTCCTTGGGCATCTTGCCCAGGGTGTTGACCAGCACGTTGAGGCGGCCGCGGTGGGCCATGCCGATCACGATTTCCTGCACGCCCTTCAGGCCGGCCTGCTGGATCAGCTCGTCCATGGCGGCGATGAAGCTCTCGCCGCCTTCCAGCGAGAAGCGCTTCTGGCCGACGTACTTGGTGTGCAGGTAGCGCTCCAGGCCCTCGGCCGCGGTCAGGCGGTCCAGGATGTGCTTCTTCTGCTCCACCGTCAGCGTCGGCTTGCTGCGGATGCTTTCGAGCTTCTGCTGCCACCAGCGCTTTTGCGCCTGGTCGGTGATGTGCATGAACTCCGCACCGACGGTGCTGCAATACGTCTCGCGCAGCGCCTGCACGATCTGCCGCAGCGTCATCTGCTCGGCGGTCGTGAAGTAGGTGTTCGTGGCGCTGAACGTGATGTCCATGTCGGACTCGCTCAGGTCGTAGAACGCCGGCTCCAGCTCGGGGATCCTGGGACGTTCCTGGCGCTTGAGCGGATCCAGGTCGGCCCAGCGCGAGCCCAGCGAGCGGTAGGCCGCGATCAGGCTCTGCACGTGGACCTGCTTGCGCGCGACGGCGAGGTCGGCGCTGCTGGTCTTGACGGCGAAGGCGTTGGACTTGGCGCGCTGAGCGAAGGATTCGATGACGGGCGCATGGGCCACGTCGGGACGCTCGCTGCCGTCCACGGCCGGGACGTTCTGCAGGGCGTCGAAATACTCACGCCAGTTCTCGGGCACGGAACCGGGGTTGTCGAGGTAAGCCTCGTAAAGCTCCTCGACGTAGGGCGCATTGCCCCCGAACAGGTACGAGTTCGACCTGTACTGCTGCATCATTTTTCGCTCACCTTTTGCCTCGTCCGCGAGGCTGTTGGCTGGTTAAAAACCTTCCGCGACACGGCTTGACCGGTTGGCGGATTGCGACCCGCCTTTACTTGGATTTCTCCTGAAAACCAGCAAAGGGGACGGGAAGGAACGACTTCGAACGTCAGACTGTACCATCCTGCACCCCAGGGGTGACACCAATCTGACGGCCGGGGAACTACGTATCGAAGCCCCATTGGAAACCTGTAGGCGCAACCACGCGGGCGGTGCAGGCATTGCAATAGCAGGCATTGGATGCCTGCTCAGTCACCGAATCAGCCGCCCCTCAAGCCCCCAGCACCCGTCGCCGTGCCGCCTCGTATTCCGCCTTGAGCTGCGCCACGCGCACCGCCGCCGGCACGACCTCGCGCACCACGCCAATGCCCTGCCCCGCGCCCCAGATGTCCTTCCACGCCTTGGCCAGGCCGGCGCCGAAGTTCATGGCGCTGGGGTCGCTTTGCGGCAGCGCGTCCGGGTCCAGGCCCGCGGCGGCAATGGAGCCGCGCAGGTAGTTGCCGTGCACGCCGGTGAACAGGTTCGTGTAGACGATGTCCGCCGCGCGCCCCTCCACGATGGCCTGCTTGTAGGCCGGCGCGGCGCGCGCCTCCTCGGTGGCGATGAAGGCCGAGCCCATGTAGGCGAGATCCGCCCCGCAGGCCTGCGCCGCCAGCACCGCGCCGCCGTGGGCAATGGCCCCGGACAGCGCCAGCGGCCCGTCGAACCACTGCCGTATCTCCTGCACCAGCGCGAACGGGTGGATGGTGCCGGCATGCCCGCCCGCACCCGCGGCCACGGCGATCAGCCCGTCGGCGCCCTTCTCCACCGCCTTGCGCGCGAAGCGGTCGTCGATGACGTCGTGCATCACGAGGCCGCCCCACGCGTGCACGGCCTGGTTGATCTCCTCGCGCGCGCCCAGCGAGCTGATGACCAGGGGCACGCGGTACTTGGCGCACAGCGCCATGTCGTGCTCCAGGCGGTCGTTGCTGCGGTGAACGATCTGGTTGATCGCAAACGGCGCGGCGGGCGACTCGGGGTGCGCCCGGTCGTGCGCAGCCAGCGCCTGGGTGATCTCGTCCAGCCACTCGTCGAGCTGCGACGCGGGCCGCGCATTGAGCGCCGGCATGGCGCCCACGATGCCCGCGCAGCACTGCGCGATCACGAGCTTGGGGTTGCTGATGATGAACAGCGGCGCGCCCATGACGGGCAGCGACAGGCGCGACAACAGGGGCGGCAGGGCCATCCGGTTCTCCCTTGTGTGTTGTGGCAACGGGCGTGGGCCGCTCAATACGCCGCCAGCGGCATGGCCGCCAGCGCGTCCGCGCCCTGCACGATGGCGTCGCGCCGCCCGGGCAGCGCGCCCAGCACGTGGTCGGCGAAGAAGCGCGCCGTGGCCACCTTGGCGCGCATGAACTCCACGTCCACGCCGTCCTTGAGGCGGTGCTCGGCCACCAGCAGCGCGCGCGCCATCTGCCAGCCCGCCACCAGCGCGCCGGCCAGCATCAGGTAGGGCACGGAGCCGGCGTAAACCGCGTTGGGGTTGGCCTTGCCCTGCGCCAGCACGAAATCCACCACGTCGTTGAAGGCCAGACGCGCGGCCGTGAGGCGGCGGTGCACGGCGCGGGCGTGGGCGCTGCCGCTGCCCGCGAGCTCGGCCTCCGTCGCCTCGATTTGCTGCGCGATCCAGCGCGCCGTCTGCCCGCCGTCGCGTTGCGTCTTGCGGCCCACCAGGTCGTTGGCCTGAATGGCGGTGGTGCCCTCGTAGATGGAGAGGATCTTGGCGTCGCGCAGGTACTGGGCCGCGCCCGTCTCCTCGATGAAGCCCATGCCGCCGTGCACCTGGATGCCCAGCGAGGCCACGTCCAGGCTCACCTCGGTGCAGTAGCCCTTCACCAGCGGGACGAGGTATTCGTAGAAGCGCCGGTGCGACTCGCGCTGGCCCGGGTCCACGTGGGCATGGGCGGCGTCGTGCGCGGCGGCGGCCATCAAGGCCAGGGCGCGCGAGCCCTCGGTCTGCGCGCGCATGGTCATGAGCATGCGCTGCACGTCGGGGTGGTGAATGATGGCCACGGCCTGCGCGGCGGAGCCGTCCACCGGGCGCGACTGCACGCGCTCGCGCGCGTAGGCCACGGCCTGCTGGTAGGCCCGCTCGGACAGCGCCACGCCCTGCACGCCCACCGCGTAGCGGGCGGCGTTCATCATGATGAACATGTACTCCAGGCCGCGGTTCTCCTCGCCCACGAGGTAGCCCACCGCCCCGTCCTTCTCGCCGTACTGCAGCACGGCGGTGGGGCTGGCCTTGATGCCCAGCTTGTGCTCGATGCTCACGCAATGCACGTCGTTGCGCACGGTGGCGGCACCCGCGGCGTCCGGCAGGAGCTTCGGGACGATGAAGAGGCTGATGCCCTTGACCCCCTCCGGCGCCCCCGCCACCCGCGCCAGCACCATGTGGACGATGTTGTCGGCCAGGTCGTGCTCGCCCCAGGTGATGTAGATCTTGGTGCCGAAGAGGCGGTAGCTGCCGTCGCCCTGCGGCTCGGCGCGGGTGCGCACCAGCGAGAGGTCCGAGCCCGCCTGCGGCTCGGTGAGGTTCATGGTGCCGGTCCAGCGGCCGTCGATCATGGGCGGGATGTAGGCCGCCTGCTGCTCGGCCGTGCCGGCCGTGAGCAGCGCCTCGATGGCGCCGTCGGTCAGCAGCGGGCACAGCGCGAAGCTCAGGTTGGCGCTGTTGACCATCTCGCTGCAGGCCGCGCCTATGAGCTTGGGCAGCCCCTGGCCGCCGAAGTCGGCCGGGTGCTGCAGCCCCTGCCAGCCGCCGGCCGCGTACTGCTTGAAGGCGTCCTTGAAGCCGGGCGTGCTGTGCACTTCACCCTGGTCCCAGCGGGCGGGGTTGCGGTCGCCCACGGCGTTCAGGGGTGCCAGCACCTCCTCGCAGAGCCTGGCGCACTCCTGCAGCACGGCTTGGGCGGTCTCGGGGCCGGCGTCCTCGAAGCCGGGCCAGCGGGCGATCTGGTCCAGCCGCGCCAGCTCGTTCATCACGAAGAGCTGGTCCTTGATCGGTGCCTGGTAGGCCATGGTGCTTGTCTCCTCTTGTTATGTCGTGATGGGGAAGAAAAAAGGGCGCCAGCGGCGCCCTTGGTCGGTGTCGGCTTACAGCGCCTGTACCAGCGCCGGTACGGCCTCGAACACGTCGGCCTCCAGCCCGTAGTCGGCCACGCTGAAGATGGGCGCCTCGGGGTCCTTGTTGATGGCCACGATGACCTTGGAGTCCTTCATGCCCGCCAGGTGTTGGATGGCGCCGGAGATGCCGCAGGCGATGTAGAGCGTCGGAGCAACGATCTTGCCCGTCTGGCCCACCTGCCAGTCGTTGGGGGCGTAACCGGCGTCCACCGCGGCGCGCGAGGCACCTAAAGCGGCGCCCAGCTTGTCGGCCAGGGGCGTGAGCACTTCGGTGAACTTCTCGGCCGAGCCGAGGGCACGGCCGCCCGACACGATGATCTTGGCGGCGGTCAGCTCGGGGCGATCCGACTTGGTCAGCTCGCGGCCGACGAAGGCGCTCTTGCCGCTGTCGGCCACGGCCGCCAGCGTTTCAACCACGGCGCTGCCGCCGGTGGCGGGCGCGGCGTCGAAGCCGGTGGTGCGCACGGTGGCCACCTTCACCGCGTCCGTGCTCTGCACGGTGGCGATGGCGTTGCCCGCGTAGATGGGACGCTCGAAGGTGTCGGCCGACAGCACCTTGGTGACGTCGCTGAGCTGCGCCACGTCCAGCTTGGCGGCCACGCGCGGCGCGGCGTTGCGGCCCGCGGCGGTGGACGGGAACAGGATGTGGCTGTAGTTGCCCGCCACGGCCAGCACCTGGGCCGCGACGTTCTCGGCGAGCTGCTTGCCCAGCGCGGGCGAATCGGCGTGCAGCACCTTGGCCACGCCCTGCACTTGGGCGGCGGCCTGGGCCACGGCGGCGGCGTTCTCGCCGGCCACCAGCACGTGCACCTCGCCGCCGCAGGCGGCCGCGGCGGTGACGGTGTTGAGGGTGGCGGCCTTCAGCGAGGCGTTGTCGTGTTCGGCAATGACGAGGGCAGCCATGTCAGATCACCTTGGCTTCGTTCTTGAGTTTGTCCACGAGGGTGGCCACGTCCGGCACCTTCACGCCCGCGCCGCGCTTGGGCGGCTCCTCGACCTTGACGGTCTTGAGGCGCGGCGTCACGTCCACGCCCAGGTCGGCCGGCTTGACCGTCTCCATGGGCTTCTTCTTGGCCTTCATGATGTTGGGCAGCGTCACGTAGCGCGGCTCGTTCAGGCGCAGGTCCGTGGTCACCACGGCCGGCAGCGAGACTTCCACCGTCTCCAGGCCGCCGTCCACTTCGCGCGTGACCTTGGCCTTGCCGTCGACCACTTCCACCTTGGAGGCGAAGGTGGCCTGCGGCAGGTCGGCGAGTGCTGCGAGCATCTGGCCGGTCTGGTTGCAGTCGTCATCGATGGCCTGCTTGCCCAGGATCACCAGGCCCGGCTGTTCCTTGTCGACCAGCGCCTTGAGGATCTTGGCCACGGCCAGCGGCTGCAGCTCGGCGTCGGTCTCGACCAGGATGGCGCGGTCCGCGCCGATGGCCAGGGCCGTGCGCAGCGTCTCCTGGCACTGGGTGACGCCGCAGGAGACGGCGATGATTTCCGTGGCGACGCCCTTTTCCTTCAGGCGCACGGCCTCTTCGACGGCGATTTCGTCGAAGGGGTTCATGCTCATCTTGACGCCGGCGAGGTCCATGCCCGTCCCGTCGGACTTCACCCGCACCTTTACGTTGTAGTCCACCACCCGCTTCACGGGCACCAGCAGCTTCATGTGCGCTCCTGTCTGAATGTTTGAGGCTTGACGGCGGATTTTAGAGTGGGCCTCGCACCGCGCCCGGGCGCAAGGGTGGGCACCGCTACACTGCCGCCGCCATGAACCCTGCTCCCCGCGCCGGCTGCTGCATCGGCGTCTTCGACTCCGGCGTCGGCGGCCTGTCGGTTTTGCCGGCGCTGCGCACGGCGCTGCCCGCCGCGCGGCTGCTCTACGTGGCCGACAGCGGCCACGCGCCCTACGGCGAGCGCACCGAGGCCTTCGTGGTCGAACGCGCCCTGCACATCGCGGCTTTTCTGCTTTCGCAAGGGGCGCAGATGCTGGTGGTGGCCTGCAACACGGCCACGGCCGCCGCGGTGGAAGCGCTGCGGCAAGCGCATGCCGAGACGCCCATCGTGGGCATAGAGCCGGGGGTGAAGCCGGCCGTGGCGCTCACGCGCAGCGGGCACGTGGGCGTGATGGCGACCACCGGGACGCTGTCCAGCCGCAAGTTCCAGCGCCTGCTGGCCGCGCAGCCCACGCACGCGGCCGTGCACCTGCAGGCCTGCCCGGGGCTGGCGCTGGCGATCGAGCGCGGCGATCTGCAATCGGCCGAGCTGCGCGAGGTGGTGCAGCGCCACAGCGCACCGCTGCGCGAAGCCGGCTGCGACGTGGTGGTGCTGGGCTGCACCCATTACCCCTTCGCCGCCCCGCTGATCCGCGAGGCTTTGCCGGGCGTGGCCCTGGTGGACACGGCCGAAGCCGTGGCGCGGCACACGGCCACGCTGGCGGCGCGGCTGGCGGATTCGCCCGGCGATTTGCCGCCGCTGCAGTTGTGGAGCAGCGGGGAGCCGCGGCAGCTCAGCGCGTTTGCGCGGCGCTGGCTGGGGTGGGACGTGGAGGCGAAGTCGTTGCCATAAGGCAATGGCTGGGCTGTGCCTGTAGGAGGCCCGCTGGCGGGCCGAATTGCCGCTCAAGCCGCGGCCGCCCCCTGCCCCCGCTGCAAATCCAGCGGTTTCAGCAGCACCAGCCCCAGGACGAAGAACAGCCCCGTGGCCGCGATCGCCAGCCGGTGGTTGCCGCCGGTGGCCCAGGTGACCAGCCCGTAGGTGACCGGTCCCGCGATGGCCGCCAGCCTGGTCGCCAGCGTCCACAAACCAAAAAACTCCGCCAGCCGCTGCGGCGGCGCGAGCAGCCCAACCAGCGCGCGCCCGGCCGATTGGCTGGAGCCCATGCACAGCCCCGCCAGCACGGCGGCGCACCAGAACAAGCCCGGCCCCGTGGCGGCCCAGGCCAGGAGGGTCATGGCGATCCAGCCCACCAGCGTCCAGCCCAGGGTGCGCTTGTGGCCGGCGCGGTCCTGCCAGTAGCCGAAGGCGAAAGCACCCAGGGCCGAGGCGATGTTCACGAGGAAGATCAGCGCCATGGTCTCCGTCTGCTTGAAGCCCAGCGCCTGCTCGGCGTAGACCGCCGCCAGCGCCACCACCACGGCAATGCCCGCCTGGTAGGCCACCGTGCAGGCCAGCAGCCGGCCGAAGTCCGGGTAGCGGCGCGTGGCCTGCCAGGAGCCGCGCAGGCGGCGCAGCGAGTCCAGCACCCCTGTGCCCCTGCCCGCGACGGGCTGCTGAGGCTGGGCCCGCTCGCGCAGCAGGATGAACGTCGCCAGCGAAGCGACGGCGTAGAGGACGCCCGTGATCGCCATGGTGACCGGGACGAACTGCTCGGCCCGCTGCCCTTGCGCCTGGGCCCACAGCACGTAGGCCAGGCTCAGGCCCAGGGTGAGCATGCCGCCGAAGTAGCCGAAGCTCCAGCCCCAGCCGGAGACGCGGCCCATGGCGTCGCGCCGGGCCAGCTCAGGCAGGAAGGCGGCGATCAGCGACTCACCGGCGCTGTAGAAGGCGTTGGAGACGAGCACCGCCGCCACGGCCAGTGCCACGTCGTCGCGCCCGCAGGCGGCAAGCATGGCGCAGCCCAGCACGCAGCCGGCCGTGGCGCAGGCCAGCAGCTTTTTCTTGGCGGCGTGCACGTCGCCCCAGGCGCCCAGGGCCGGCATGAGCAGGACGACCAGCGCGTTGGACGCCGCCAGCGTGAGCGTCCACGCCAGCGTGGCCCAGGCGGCGTTGCCGGCCACCACGCCGACGAAGTAGGCGTTGAACACGGCGGTGAGGACGACCGTCGTGTAGCCGGAGTTGGCGAAGTCGTACATGGCCCAGCCGAAAACCTCGCGTTTTTGGACGCCGGGGTTCAGGAGGGCTTGAGAAAACAAAGGCATGGCGCGGGCCGCGGCCGGCACCCGGCGTTTCAAACGCCTGGGCCGAAGCCGCGTTGCAGGGCTGGACGAGGCCGCGAGTGTGCCGCGCCCGCGCACCACTCGCGCAGGCGGCCCGGGCGCGCCATGGGCGGGCCCGGGCCGGAAAAGGCGATGGCTTTACTTGCTGGCGCCCGTGCCGCCGCTGGTGCCCATGCCTGTGGAGGTGCCCGAGCCCATGTCCGGCGTGGAGGCCGCACCGGACTGCGTGCCGGACTTGGCAGGCTTCTTGGCCGGTGCGGCGCCCTGGGCGGCCTTCTCTTCCACCGGCGGCTTGGCCGCCTTGTTGCCGCCGGCAGCGGTGCCGGAGGCGACGGGCTGCGCCGGGGCGGCGGCGCCTGCACCGGTGGTGGAGCCGGCGGTGCCCGTGGTGCTGCTTTGGGCCCAGGCGGTGGAGGCGAGGACGGCGGTAAGCGTCACGGCGCCCAGGCTTTTCGCCAGGCCGTTGAGGGAAATGCTCATGAGAAGTCTCCTCTTGTGCTGAAAGGGGCACGGGCTTTTGAAATCAGCCGCACATGCCTTGACGGCAGCGGGCAAGCCATGGTCCCGGGAGCAAAAGGAAAATGTTTTCTTTAAATATCAAGGCAGGCCATCGCGCCCAATGAAATTGAATAAATATATTAAAGATTCGATTAATTTTGAATTCTCAAAATAATTTAAAATTGGCACCAACGCCCAGAAAATTAAATAAATGACGTAACCCAACGTCAGGCGCCTCCCGGCGAACCGACTTGAAGAAGAATTTGATTTGGTGCCCGGGACGGGACTCGAACCCGTAAGCCGTTTTAGCGGCGGCGGATTTTAAGTCCGCTGCGTCTACCGATTTCGCCACCCGGGCGGGCTGCCGTGCGCTCTTGTCGGCACGGCTGGCAAGCCGCGCATTATCGCCGCAAGAAAGGGCCGTTCTTCAGGGGATGTTGAGCAGTTTGTGCGTCTGCAACCCCAATCGCCACTGCGGGTGCTCCAGGCAGTACTGAAGCGCGGCCTGCGTGTTGCGCTCGCGATCCGGGCCGTCCATGGGCTGCAGCACGAAGTGTTTGAAAGCCAGACCCTCGAAGCGCTCCGGCATCGCTTCCACCTGCGGAAACACCAGCTTCAGCTCGTCCCCGGCCGTCAGCGCCAGCGGGGCGTCGGCCTTGGGGCTCACGCAAATCCAGTCCAGGTCGGCCGGCGCGGGCTGCGTGCCGTTGGTTTCCACGGCGATCTCGAAACCCCGCGCGTGCAGCGCCGCTATCAGCGCCGCGTCCAGTTGCAGCAGCGGCTCGCCGCCGGTGCACACCACCAGCGGGCGGCCACCGCCCGGCCACTGCGCCGCCACGGCGTCGGCCAGCGCCGCGGCATCCGCGAACTTGCCGCCGCCGGCGCCGTCGGTACCGACGAAATCCGTGTCGCAGAAGCGGCACACGGCCGTGGCGCGGTCCTGCTCGCGGCCGCTCCACAGGTTGCAGCCGGCAAAGCGGCAGAACACCGCCGCGCGGCCGGCTTGGGCGCCCTCGCCTTGCAGCGTGTAGAAGATTTCCTTGACGGCGTAGCTCATGCGTTCGTCCCGCTGCGCCCGCCTCAGATGGGCAGCGACGGCGCCTCGGCGCCCAGGTACACGGTGGCGCCGCAGCCGGCCGTCTCGTGCAAGTCCACCCGGTTGACCTGCGGCAGGCGCTCGCGCGCCTGGCCCAGCACCCAGCGCGAGAGCGTCGCGGCGTCGCAGTCGGCCAGGTCGGCGCGCTCGTGCAGCGGGTGGTGGTCCAGCATGCGGAAGACGGGGTCGAACAGGCGCTTCACGTCGCCGAAGTCCAGCGTCCAGCCCATCACCTCGTCCAGCGGCGCTTCCAGGTGCAGGCGCAGCAGGTAGGTGTGGCCGTGCAGGCGGCGCAGCGGGCTGCCCTCGGGCGCGCGCTTCAACTGCAGCGCGCTGTCCAGGGTGAAATCCTTCCAGGTGCGCCAGTGGCGGCCGTCATGGCAGGCGCCGCAGGAGGCGGTCTCGAACACCGTCACGTTGGCCAGGCCCGGCAGCACGGGGGCCATGCGCGACCAGATCCAGCTGGAGAGCATTTCGCTGGTCGGGTTCTCCAGCCCGGCCAGCTCGTTCAGGCAGTTCATGTGCAACTGGAGCTGCACGGGCGCCCAGGCGGCATCGAGCTGCTCGTGCGTGGCGCCGTGGGCGTGGATGAGCGCCTCGAAGCCGTGGCCGTGCATGCGGCCGCACTTGTGGCCTTCCGGCACGTTGGGCAGGCGGTGCGCGGCATGGAAGGCGTAGCGGCGCCAGGCATGGGCGCGGCCGGCGCCGTCCAGGTCCACGCCGCGGTCGGCCATGCTTTGCACGCCCACTTCCAGCGGCAGGCCCATCTGGCCGCTGAACCAGCGCGCCAGGCGCTCGTCGCTGGGTTCGTCTATCACTTCGTTGAGCAGCCGGAAGTCCAGCATGGCGGCCACGTCGCGCAGCTCGTCGGACAGGCGCTGCACCTCGCCGCCAGGAAAGCCCGCCCAATCGCCGGGCAGCTCGCCGCGCACGCGCACCTGGAAACCATGGCCGTGCAGGTTGCGGGCGCGATGCGCGGGCGGGACGTTCACCAGTCGCCGCGCCGCCTCGAACCCGGCTGCCGCCGCGTGCCACACCGTCCCAACCATCACCATCGACTCCTTACCGCTCAAACATATGCACGCGCCGTCAGCGCGCAGGGCGCGGGAGTCTAAGTGCTGTGCGGCTTTCGCGACGGCCCGCGCCGCCAAGGCCCTGCACGCACAGCGGCGCGCCGTGCAGTCCGGCACGGCAGCACGCCGGCGGGCGGCGCTTCAGCGCGACGCCTGCTCGCGCCGCTCTATGAAAATGTCCCAGGCCGCCATGAAGAGCGCGGCAATGACGGGCCCCAGCACGAAGCCATTGAGCCCAAACACCGCCAGCCCGCCGAGCGTCGAGATCAGCACCAGGTAGTCGGGCATCTTGGTGTCCTTGCCCACCAGGATGGGCCGCAGCACGTTGTCCACCAGGCCGATCACGACCACGCCCCACACGATCAGGCCCACGCCCTTGAGCATCGCGCCCGTGACCATGAGGTAGACGGCCACCGGCCCCCACACCATGGCCGCGCCCACGGCCGGCAGCAGCGACAGCACCGCCATCACCACGCCCCACAGCAGCGCGCCGTGTATGCCCAGGAACCAGAAGGCCAGGCTGCCCAGGCCGCCCTGCACCACGGCCACGACGATGTTGCCCTTGACGGTGGCCCGTATCACCGCGGCAAAGCGCGAGAGCAGCTCGCGCTTGTCGTCCTCGGCCAGCGGGATGGCCTTGCGCACCCGCGCGGCCAGCGCGTTGCCGTCGCGCAGCAGGAAGAACAGCAGGTACAGCATCACGCCGAAGGCGATGACGAAGTTGAACGTGTCCTGGCCGAAGCTCACCGCGTGCGTGGCCAGCGTCTGCGTGGCCTGCGTCAGCCGCTGCCCCAGCACGGACTTGAGCCCGGCCAGGTCGGCCAGGCCAAAGCGCTCCAGCAGCCCCGTGAGCCAGGCCGGCAGCGCCGCATAAATCTGCTCGGCGTAGCGCGTGAAGTTGATGTCGCCGCTCTGCACGCGCTCCACCACCGACATGGCCTCCTGCACCAGCATGGAGCTGACGACGGCCAGCGGCAGGACGACGATGACCAGCACGATCAGCAGCGTCAGCAGCGACGCCACGTTGGCGCGCCCGCGCAGGTTCTTGCGAATGCGCCGCTGCACCGAGGCAAACAGGATGGCCGTCACCACGGCCCAGAACACCGCGCCGTAATAGGGCAGCAGGATCCAGCCGAAGGCCAGCGTGATGAGCACCAGCAGCCACAGCAGGCTGCGGTACTCCAGCGCGCTGCTGCGTGTGCGGTTGATCTCGAACTTCGCGGGGCGGGGAATCAGGGTGTCGTTTGGGCGGTCGTTCATGGGCAGGCGGCCGACTCAAGAGGCCGCGACCGCGCTTAGGCAAACGGTGCGCCCGCCCCTTTCACGGGCCCGCCTCCCATCACTCGTGCCGCAACGCCTCGATCGGATCCAGCCGCGCCGCGCGCCGGGCCGGGAAGTAGCCGAACAGCACCCCAATGCCCGCCGAGAACAGGAAGGCCAGCACGTTGATGGGCACGTCGAACTGGTAGGGCACGTCCATCAGCCGCGAGCCGGTGATGGAGAAGATGGCCGCCAGCACGATGCCCACCACGCCGCCGAGCGCCGCCAGCGCCACGGCCTCGATCAGGAACTGCAGCAGCACCTCGGCCTCCAGCGCGCCAATGGCCAGCCGCACGCCGATCTCGCGCGTGCGCTCGGTCACGCTCACCAGCATGATGTTCATGATCCCGATGCCGCCCACCAGCAGGCTCACCGCCGCCACGGCGCCCAGCAGCATCGTCATCACGCGCGTGGTGCTGGAGAAGGTCTGCGCGAGCTGCGCGGTGTCCAGCACGTTGAAGTTGTCCTCGTCGGCGGCGGCGAGCTTGCGGCGCTCGCGCAGCAGGTCGCGTATGCCGGCCTTCACGCGCTCGGCGTCGCTGCCCTCGGCCATGGAGATCAGGATGGTCTGCACCCGCGTGCTGCCCGTCACGCGGCGCTGCACGGTGGCCAGCGGCATGATCACCACGTCGTCCTGGTCGTTGCCCATGGCGCCCTGCCCCTTGGAGGCCAGCACGCCCACCACGTCGCAACTGAACTGCTTCACGCGCAGCCGCTGGCCCAGCACCGACGCGGCGTCGGCGGCGAACAGCTCGCGGCGCACGGTCTCGCCGATCAGGCACACGGCGGCGCCGGCCCGCTCCTCGGCCTCCTCGAAGCCGCGGCCCGCGCCAATCGTCCAGTTGTTGGTGAAGAAGTAGTCGCTGGTGGTGCCCGTGACGCTGGTGGCCCAGTTGCGGCCGTTGGCCACCACCGTCACGCCGGAGCGCACCTCGGGCGCCACCGCGGCCACGCCGCCGATCTGCGTGCGTATGGCCTGCACATCCTCCACGGTGAAGCTGGGCGCGCCGGCGCCGGAGGCGCCCGGGCCCAGGCGCTGGCCCGGCCGCACCATGAGCAAATTGGTGCCCAAGCTGGTGATCTGGTCCTGCACCGCCTGCGTGGCGCCCTTGCCCAGCGTCACCATGGTGATGACGGCGCTCACGCCGATGACGATGCCCAGGATGGTGAGAAAGCTGCGCAGCAGGTGGCGACGGATCTCGCGCAGCGCCAGCAGCAGGCTGTTCCAAAGCATCAGTGCGCCCCTCCCTGCGCGGCCACGGGCTGGGCGGCGGCGCCCTCGCCCGCCGGGTGCGGGTTGCGTTCGTCGCTGTCCACCAGCCCGTCCACGAAGCGGACGATGCGGCGCGCGTAGGCCGCCATGTCGCTCTCGTGCGTGACCATGAGCACGGTGATGCCGCGCTCGCTGTTGAGCCGCCACAGCAGCTCCATGATTTCGCGGCTGCGCTGTGTGTCCAGGTTGCCCGTGGGCTCGTCGGCCAGCAGCACCTTGGGGTGCGTGACCAGCGCGCGGGCGATGGCCACGCGCTGCTGCTGGCCGCCGGAGAGCTCGCCGGGCGTGTGCGTGGCCCATTGCGCCAGGCCCACGGTGTCCAGCGACTCCAGCGCCAGCCGCCGCCGCTCCTTGGCCGGCGTGCCGCGATAAAGCAAAGGCAACTCCACGTTCTCCAAGGCCGACGTGCGGGCCAGCAAATTAAAACCTTGGAAGACGAAGCCGAGCTGCTCGCGGCGCAGGCGGGCGCGCTGGTCGCGGCTCAGCTCGTGAACCGGCACGCCGCGGAAGAAGTACTGGCCGCTGGTGGGCACGTCCAGGCAGCCCAGCAGGTTCATCACCGTGCTCTTGCCGGAGCCGCTTGGGCCCATGACGGCGACGAACTCGCCCTCGGCAATGTCCAGGTCCACACCCTTGAGCGCCAGGAAGGCGGCCTGCCCCTGGCCATAGCGCTTGGTGATGCCGCGCAGCCGGATGAGCGGCATGCGCTCCGTGGTGGAGGCCGGCACGCCCGCCGCCGCGGGTGAAGCGGACGTGCTCATCGCGGCTTGCCGGAGCGCTGGTCCACGATCACGGGCACGCCGGCTCGGATGCCCTCGCCGCGCACCTCGGTGCGGCGGCCGTCGCTGGCGCCGGTGCTCACGGTCACGGCGGTTGGGCGGCCGTCCTGCAACAGCCACAAGGTCTTGGTGCCGCCACCGGTGGCGTCGCCGGCCTGCTTGCGCGCGCCGCGGGGCATGCGCGGCATGAGCACGCCGGCCACGCCGCCACCGCCGCCGGGACCGGCGCCGTCCTGCGGCGCGGCGGCCGAGGCCGGGGTGAAGCGCAGCGCCTGGTTGGACACCAGCAGCACGTTGCGGCGCGGGTCGCTGTGGATGGTGGCGGTGGCCGTCATGCCGGGACGCAGCGACAGGTCTTCGTTTTCCACCTCCAGCAGCGTCGGGTAGGTGACGACGTTGTCGGTGGTGGTGGAGCCGTAGGCCACGCGGGTGACGGTGGCCGGGTAGCGGCGCTGCGGCCAGGCGCTGACGCTGAAGTCGGCCTTCTGGCCCACCTGCAGCGAGCCCACGTCGGCCTCGTCCACGTTCACCTGCAGCCGCATGTGCTGCAGGTTCTCGGCCAGGGTGAACAGCGTCACGGCCTGCAGCGAGGCGGCCACGGCGTTGCCGGGGTCCACCGAGCGGGTGAGGATGACGCCGTCGATGGGCGCGCGTATCGACGTCTTGGCCAGGTTGGTTTCGTCGATGAGCACCTGCGCCTGCGCGTCCGTGACGGCGGCGCGGGCGGCCAAGAGGTCGGCCTGCGCGCGCTGCACGGTGGCGCGGGCGGTGTCCAGCTCGGATTGCGAGGGCACCTTGCCGCCGGACAGCCGCGCCACCTCCTCAAAGCGGCCCAACTGCGCCTGCGCCTCCTTGAGCGTGGCCTCCACCTGCGTCACCTTGGCGCGGTTGGAGGCCAGCGTCGCCCGCGAGCGCTCCAGTTGGCCCGCCAGGCGCGTCTGGTCCAGCTCGACCAGCACCTGCCCCTTCTTGACCTGGTCGTTCACGTCCACCAGCACGCGGGCGACGGTGCCCGACATTTCGGAGCCGATGTTGACGGTGCGCGTGGGCTGGAGGGTGCCGTTGGCGCTGACGCTGAGGTTCAGGTCACCTTGCGTCACCGGCTCGGTGACGTACACGGGCGTGGCGTCCTGCGCCTGGCGCGCGCGGTAGGCCATGCCGCCGGCCACGGCGGCGGCCAGCAGCGCGGCCGTGAGCCAGGGGGTCTTGCGGCGCCACCAGGCGCGCGGCTTGGCGTCGGGGCCCAGCAGCGCTTCGAGCTCGGGGGCGGTGTCTTTGGACTTCATGGCGTGGGTTCGATTCGAGGGCGGGCGGGCTCGGGGGCTTCAGGCACGGTGCGGCCGGCGGGCTGTGGTTCAGGGCGTGGCCGTCGCCGTCGAGGTGGCGTCCGGCTGCCAGCCGCCGCCCAGGGCCTTGTAGAGGCGCACATGGGCCACGGCGGCGTCGGCCTGCGCGCTGGCCAGGCTGTCCTGCAGGGCCAGCTGGGTGCGCTGGGTCTGCAGCACGGTCTGGAAGTCCACCAGGCCGCCGCCGTATTGCTGGGTGGCCAGCAGCGCGGCGTTGGAGGCGGCCTCGGCCGCGCGCGCGAGCGTGGCCTGGCGCTCGCGGCTGCTGCGCAGCTCCACGAGGGCGTCCTCCACCTCCTTGAGCGCATTGAGCGCCACGGACTGCAGCGTGGCCGCGGTCTGCTGCGCCGCGGCGTCCTGCGCGCGCACTTGGGCGTTGATGGCGCCGCCGTCAAACAGCGGCAGCGACAGGCTGGCCAGCAGCGAGCTGACCACGGCGCCGGGGCCGGTCAGGCCGCCCACGGTGAGCGCGCTCAGGCCCAGCGAGCCGCTGAGGTTGAAGCTGGGGTAGCGCGCCGCGTCGGCCTGCGTCACGCGGGCCAGCGCCGCCCGCACCCGCGCTTCGGCCGCGCGCACGTCGGGGCGCTGGCGCAGGGTGTCGGTGGGCAGGCTTTGTGCAAGCGCATCCGGGGCCTTGGGAATGGCCGCCAGGGGGGTGAGCTGCTCCGCTTGGGCTTCAGCCGGCGGGCGGCCGGTGAGCACGGCCAGGGCGCTGGCGTATTGAGCGATGGCGAGCTGCAGCGACGGAATCTGCGCCTGCGTCTGCTCGGCCGCGGCGCGGGCCTGCTCGGCCTCCAGC
Source organism: Azohydromonas lata (assembly GCF_034427735.1). Taxonomy (NCBI): domain Bacteria; kingdom Pseudomonadati; phylum Pseudomonadota; class Betaproteobacteria; order Burkholderiales; family Sphaerotilaceae; genus Azohydromonas; species Azohydromonas lata. The sequence goes on along the minus strand of NZ_JAXOJX010000046.1, from coordinate 45,164 downwards.
GAGGTGGCCAGGCCGGCCTGCAGCCGCCATTGCGCGATCTGGCTGGTTTCCTGCTGGCTGGCCAGGTTGGCCTGGGCGATGGCCAGCCGCGCCTGCAGGCCGCGCAGGGTGATGAGATCCACGGCGACCTCGGCCGCCAGCGACACCTGCACGTCGGCCAGCGACAGCGCGCTGGCGGCGGCGTCTTCTTCCGCCGCGGCCACGCCGGCGCGGGTGCGGCCGAAGAGGTCAGGCTCCCAGCCCGCATCGAAGCCGGCCTGGAACTGGTTGCTGCTCACGTTGCGGGCGCGGTTGCGCCCGGCCGACGCCGAGGTGCCGACGTTGGGAACCAGCCCCGCCGCCGCGAGGTCGCGCAGCGCGCGCGCCTGTCGCAGCGTCGCTTGCGCGGACGTGACCTGCGGACTGGCCTGCAACGCCTCTTGCACCAGGCCGGGCAGCAGCGGATCGCCGAACTGGGCCCACCAGGAGGCCGTGGCCGCCGGTGACGCCGCCCCACCGGCGTGCTGCTGCACGGCGGTGGTGGCGTCGGTGGGAAGGGACGCGGCGGCGGTATCGCCAGGCGGCCGGATGGCGGCGCAGCCGGAGAGCAGCGCCACCGCGGCCAGCACGGCGGCCCGCCGCAGCGCAGCGGAATGAATCACTGATTGCTTCACGTCTTGAAGTTTGACCTTCGCTTGTGACGCGGCCGCTGCGCCTCCTTTGCTGCAGCGTAAAGACGCTGCGGAGGGCCTTCGCGGCGCGGTGCGCCGGTTTGCAAGGGCAAGCCGGCGGCCCTGGCGACCCAGGGCAAAGCTCAGGGTGGGGCCGGCGGCAGGTATTTCCAGGCGCCGTTCTCGATGCGCACCATCACGCGCGCGCGCTGGTCCAGCCCAAGGTGGTCGCGCGGCGAGAGGCTGAAGATGCCGTGCGCGCCGGCCAGCTCGTGCGTGCCCTCCAGTGCCTCGCGCAGCGCAGCGCGGAAATCGGCGCTGCCCGGCTGGGCTTTCCTGAGCGCCACGGGCACGGCGGCGGCGACAAGTTGCCCGGCGTCCCAGGCATGGGCGCCGAAAGTGGAGACGCTGCCCTTGCCGTGCGCGGCCTCGTACAGCGCGACGTAGGCCAGGGCGCTCTTCTTGACCGGGTGCGTGGCGGGCAGCTGCTCGGCCACCAGCACGGGACCGGCCGGCAGCAGCGTGCCTTCCACGTCCTTGCCGCCCAGGCGGATGAAATCCTCGTTGGCCACGCCGTGCGTCTGGTAGATGCGGCCGGCGTAGCCGCGGTCGCGCAGCGCCTTTTGCGGCACCAGCGCCGGCAGGCCGGCCGCGCCTATCAGCACGGCGGCGGGCCTGGCCATCAGCATGCGCAGCACCTGGGACGCGACCTGGCTTTCGGTGCGCGCGTAGCGCTCGTTGGCCACGATCTTGATGCGCTTGAGCGCCGCGGCGCGGCTGAACTCCTGGAACCAGCCCTCGCCGTAGGCGTCGTTGAAACCGATGAAGGCCACGTTCTCCACGCCGTGGGCCGCCATGTGCTCGGCAATCGACAGCGACATGGCGATGTCGTTCTGCGCCGTCTTGAAGACCCAGCGCCGCTTGGCATCCATGGGCTCGACGATGCGGGCGCTGGCCGCCAGCGACACCATGGGCGTCTGCGTCTCGGCGGCCACGTCCATCATGGCCAGCGAGTTGGGCGCGGTGGTGGAGCCGATGAGCACGTCCACCTTGTGCTCGGCCACCAGGCGGCGCGCGTTGGCGGCGGCGGTGGCGGGGTCGGAGGCGTCGTCCAGGACGATGTAGTTGAGCTTGTGCCCGGCCACGGCCGTGGGCAGCAGCGCGACGGTGTTCATCTCCGGAACGCCCAGCGAGGCCGCCGGGCCGGTGATGGACAGCGTGACGCCCACGTTGACGTCGGCCCAAGCCGGCACCGCCACCACGGCCGGCAGCACGGCGGCCAGGGCGATCAAGCCAAGCTTCAAGGTTTTCATGGGCCATCCACTCCCGGCGCGAAACGGCATGCGCCGGATGCGGCACCCGGCTGTCCTGCTGGAGCGTGCATTGTGCTTGGGACGGTTTGGCCCAGGTCCGCAGCCGGGCCTTGAGGTTTCACCCCGGACCGGGAACGCAGGCCCTCGCCTGCTTGCGAACGTGCCCCGCACCACACACGGGCGTGGTGATTGCCGCAACGCAGCGAGGCTTTTGCTGCAGCGCACGCAGGCCTGCACGCCTGGTTTCGCCTCCATCTCGATGACGCCGTGTTCGGTTGCGGCCGATGGCTCAGCGCCCATGCGGGCACCTGTGTGGCGACCGCCTTTGCCGGCCTGCCGCAAAACGGCTCCCGGCGTACCGACCGAGCGGCGCGGTGGCGGAGCTGTCCCTGGAGCACTACACCAGCTCCGCTGGACGAGATGCCGGGGCTGCAGAAGCTGCATCTGCAAGGGCTGGACGAGCCCACATGCTGCATCCGCACTTCTTGGCGATGGTGGAGATGGCCGCGGCGCGGGGCATCCGGGTGTCGGCAAACATCCATCTCACGCTGCTGACGCTCGCGCGGGCGCAGCGCTGCGTGGATTCGGGCTGAGCGCGCTGTCGGTGTGGCTGGACAGCGTCAGTTGGGCATGCGGCTGAACCTGCCGCGGCTGCATACGCGGGCGGTGCGCACATCGAGCGGCCCGCGCTGTACCGAGGGATGTTCTGAAGCGGACCCGAAGCGCTCAAGCGCCACGGACGCCAAGGCATCAAGACACAGCGTGTCGAGAAGCTGAACCCAAAAAAGAAAAGCGGCCCACAAGGGGCCGCTGAAGATTGGGTTTATTTAGAGTTCTTTGGAGGCGCGGGGCGGAGTCGAACCGCCCTGGACGGATTTGCAATCCGCTGCATAACCGCTTTGCTACCGCGCCGCTGCATGAAAAAAGGAAGCCGGGGCTTCCTTTTCGGTATATGGAGCGGGAAACGAGACTCGAACTCGCGACCTCAACCTTGGCAAGGTTGCGCTCTACCAACTGAGCTATTCCCGCGTTGTCTTCACTTTACATTGCTGCTCAGCGAAGACTCGCAGTATAGACCAAATTTTTAGAATTGCGCAAGCACTTTTTTCAGTGCTTGATCGCTTCGCCAGTAGCCGCCGGAGCGGCCTCGGGCTTGGCGGCGTCCTTTGCCGGCAGTTCCTCGTCGGGCAGCGCTTCCGGAGCCGTTTCCAGGGCAACTTCGAGCACGCGGTCAATCCAGCGGACCGGGACGATCTCGAGCTGGTTCTTCACGTTCTCCGGGATGTCCTGGAGGTCCTTGACGTTTTCCTCGGGGATCAGCACGGTCTTGATGCCGCCGCGGTGTGCGGCCAGCAGCTTTTCCTTGAGTCCGCCGATGGCCGTCACCTCGCCGCGCAGCGTGATCTCGCCGGTCATCGCCACGTCCGCGCGCACCGGGATACCGGTGAGCGAGGAGACGAAGGCCGTCGTCATCGCGATGCCCGCGCTGGGACCGTCCTTGGGCGTGGCGCCGTCGGGCACGTGGATGTGGATGTCGCGCTTTTCGAACATCTCATCCTTGATGCCCAGACGGCGGGCACGCGAGCGCACCACTGAGCGTGCGGCTTCCACCGACTCCTTCATCACGTCGCCAAGCTGGCCGGTGCGGATGATGTTGCCCTTGCCGGGCATCACCACCGACTCGATGGTCAGCAGATCGCCGCCCACTTCCGTCCAGGCCAGGCCGACCACTTGGCCCACCTGGTTCTTCTTCTCGGCGCGGCCAAAGTCGTACTTGCGCACGCCCAGGAAGTCGTGGAGATTTTCCTCGGTCACGACGACCTTGCCTTCGTAGGTCCTGAGCAGCAGGCCCTTGACCACCTTGCGGCAGATCTTGGAGACCTCGCGCTCCAGCGAACGCACGCCGGCTTCACGCGTGTAGTAGCGCACGATGCCGCGCAGGGCGCTTTCCGTGACTTCCATCTCTTCATCGCGCACGCCGTTGTTCTTCTGCTGCTTGGGCAGCAGGTAGCGGCGGGCGATGTTGAGCTTCTCGTCCTCGGTGTAGCCCGACAGGCGAATCACTTCCATGCGATCCAGCAGCGCGGGCGGGATGTTCATGGAGTTGGAGGTCGCCACGAACATCACGTCCGAAAGGTCGAAGTCGACCTCGACGTAGTGGTCGCTGAAGGTGTGGTTCTGCTCGGGGTCCAGCACTTCCAGCAGGGCCGACGACGGGTCGCCGCGGAAATCCATGCCCAGCTTGTCGATCTCGTCGAGCAGGAACAGCGGATTGCGCGTGCCGACCTTGGTCAGGCTCTGCAGCACCTTGCCCGGCATGGAGCCGATGTAGGTACGGCGGTGGCCGCGGATCTCGGCTTCGTCACGCACGCCGCCCAGCGCCATGCGAACGAACTTGCGACCCGTGGCGCGGGCCACGCTCTGGCCCAGCGAGGTCTTGCCAACGCCCGGGGGGCCGACCAGGCACAGGATGGGCGCCTTGACCTTGTCCACGCGCTGCTGCACCGCGAGGTATTCGAGGATGCGGTCCTTGACCTTCTCCAGGCCGTAGTGGTCCTCGTTGAGCACCTCCTCGGCATGTGCCAGGTCGTGCTTGATCTTGGTCTTCTTGGCCCAGGGCAGGTTGATCAGCGTGTCGATGTAGTTGCGCACCACGGTGGCCTCGGCCGACATGGGCGACATGAGCTTGAGCTTCTTGACCTCGCTGTCGGCCTTCTTGCGGGCCTCCTTGGGCATCTTGGCCGCGATGACCTTCTTCTCCAGCTCCTCGATGTCGGCACCTTCCTCGCCGTCGCCGAGTTCCTTCTGGATGGCCTTGACCTGCTCGTTGAGGTAGTACTCGCGCTGGCTCTTCTCCATCTGGCGCTTGACGCGGCCGCGGATGCGCTTTTCCACCTGCAGGATGTCGACCTCGTGCTCCAGCAGCTCCAGCAGCTTCTCCAGCCGCTTGTCCACTTCGTGCAGGTCCAGCACCGACTGCTTGGCTTCGAGCTTGAGCGGCAGGTGCGCGGCGATGGTGTCGGCCAGGCGGCCGGCGTCGTCGATGCCCGCGATGGAGGTCAGGATCTCCGGCGGGATCTTCTTGTTGAGCTTGACGTACTGGTCGAACTGCTGCGTCACGGCACGGCGCAGGGCTTCGACTTCAGGCTTGGTGTCGGTTTCCGGCGGAATGGGGCTGACCTCGGCCACGAAGTGGTCGCCGTTGTCGGTGATTTCCGTGGTCGTGGCGCGCTGCGTGCCCTCGACCAGCACCTTCACCGTGCCGTCAGGCAGCTTGAGCATCTGCAGGATGCTGGAGACGCAGCCGATCTGGAACATGTCGTCCGCCTTCGGCTCGTCCTTGCCGGCAGCCTTCTGCGCCACCAGCATGATCTGACGCCCAGCCTCCATGGCCGCTTCCAGCGCCTTGATCGACTTGGGCCGCCCCACGAACAGCGGGATCACCATGTGGGGAAACACCACGACATCGCGCAGCGGCAGCAGCGGCAGCGTGGTCGAGTCGGCGGGCAATACAGGATGTCCTGACATGGGTTCCTCTCTTTCTCCGGCCCACATGGGGCCCGAGCATTGATTTACAAGCGGGAACGGCCGCCGCCGTGTCTGGAAAAAAGCGTCGTGAGAGCTGTCTCAGGCACTGGCCTTTTGCTCGCGGTACACGAGCAGCGGCTTGGCGCCCTCTTCAATGTTGTGTTCATCGACCACGACCTTGGCCACGCCGTCCAGCGTGGGCAAGTCGAACATGGTGTCAATGAGCGCGTGCTCCATGATGGAACGCAGGCCGCGCGCGCCGGTCTTGCGCGCCAATGCCTTGCGTGCAATGGCCGACAGCGCCGAGGGGCGGATTTCCAGCTCCACACCGTCCATGCCGAACAGACGCTGGTACTGCTTGAGCAGTGCGTTCTTGGGCTCGGTGAGGATCTGCACCAGTGCGTCCTCGGTCAGCTCGCCCAACGTGGCGACCACGGGCAGGCGGCCCACCAGTTCGGGAATCAAGCCGAACTTGATCAGGTCTTCCGGCTCGGCTTCGCGGAACAGGTCGGAGACCCGCTTCTCGCTCTTGCTGTGCACGGTGGCGGCGAAGCCGATGCCGGACTTCTCGGTGCGGTTCTGGATCACCTTCTCCAGCCCGTCGAAGGCGCCGCCGCAGATGAACAGGATGTTGGTCGTGTCGATCTGCAGGAAGTCCTGGTTCGGATGCTTGCGCCCACCCTGCGGCGGCACGCTGGCCATGGTGCCTTCCACGAGCTTGAGCAGCGCCTGCTGCACGCCCTCGCCCGAAACGTCGCGGGTGATGCTGGGGTTGTCGGCCTTGCGGCTGATCTTGTCGATCTCGTCGATGTAGACGATGCCGCGCTGCGCACGCTCGACGTCGTAATTGCAGTTCTGCAGCAGCTTCTGAATGATGTTTTCGACGTCCTCGCCCACGTAGCCCGCCTCGGTGAGCGTGGTGGCGTCAGCGATGACGAAGGGCACGTTCAGCAGCCGCGCCAGCGTCTGCGCCAGCAGCGTCTTGCCCGAGCCGGTCGGGCCAATGAGCAGGATGTTGCTCTTGCTGAGCTCCACCTCCTCCTTGCCGCTGCCCATGTGCTTCAGGCGCTTGTAGTGGTTGTAGACCGCCACGGCCAGCGTGCGCTTGGCCACTTCCTGGCCAATCACGTATTGGTCAAGGCTGGTCTTGATTTCGCCCGGCGTAGGCAGGTCGGACTTCGCGGACTTGGCGGCGCCTTCGGGCGGCACCTCGTCGCGGATGATGTCATTGCACAGCTCGATGCACTCGTCGCAGATGAACACCGAGGGGCCGGCAATGAGCTTCTTTACCTCGTGCTGGCTCTTGCCGCAGAACGAGCAATACAGCACCTTTTCGCTTGAAGCGCCTTTTTTGTCGGCCATGGAATTGAGGGTCGCAAATGCGCGTTGGGGGGTCGGGACAATGATAGTGCAATGAGAAACGGGGCTCCCCGTGTGCGGAGAGCCCCGTCGCCCAAGGTGCTTAAGAAGACACGCCGCACGCCCTTGTCTCTCTGTCGAGGGACGTGCCGCGTGCCCGCTCAGGGCCGGCGATCAATAACCTGATCAATCAGCCCATAACCCTTGGCTTCGGCGGCGGACATGAAGTAGTCGCGCTCGGTGTCGGCCTGGATTTTTTCGAGCGGCTGGCCGGTGCGCTCGGCCAGGATGCGGTTGAGCTGCTCGCGGGTTTTGAGGATTTCACGGGCGTGGATCTCAATGTCCGTGGCTTGGCCCTGCGCGCCGCCCAGCGGCTGGTGGATCATGACCTTGGAGTTGGGCAGCGAGAAGCGCTTGCCCTTGGCACCGGCGGCCAGCAGGAAGGCGCCCATGCTGGCGGCAATACCCATACAAAGTGTCGAAACGTCCGGCTTGATGAACTGCATCGTGTCGTAGATCGACATGCCCGCGCTCACGCTGCCGCCAGGCGAGTTGATGTAGAGCGAGATGTCCTTGTCAGGGTTCTCGCTTTCCAGGAACAGCAGCTGCGCCACCACCAGGTTGGCCGTTTGGTCATTCACCGGCCCCACCAGGAAGATCACGCGCTCGCGCAGCATCCGGCTGTAGATGTCGTAAGACCGCTCGCCGCGACCCGACTGTTCGATGACGATGGGCACCATGCCCAGATTGTTCGTATCCAGCGCACTCATGAGGATTGTCCTTACAGGGGAGGTTCCGCGACGATTATGTCGCGAAGAAAACAAGGGCGCCGGCCTTGCGGCGCGGCGCCCTGCGGCCCTCTGAAAGCAAGGCCTTAGCCGGCCATCAGCTCCTCGAACGGCAGCGCCTTGTCGGTGACCTTGGCCTGGCCCAGGACGAACTCGGTGACGTTGTTTTCGATCACCACGGCCTCGACCTCAGCCATGCGCTGGCGGTCGCTGAGGTACCAGCGCACCACCTCGGCGGGGTTCTCGTAGCTCTGCGCCATCTCTTCGATGTGCGCCTGCAGTTGCTCCGGCTTGGCTTGCAGGTTGTTGGCACGCACCAGCTCGGCCACGACCAGGCCCAGGCGCACGCGCTTCTCGGCCTGGGGCACGAAGATTTCAGCGGGGATGGGGGCCTTGTCGGCGTCCTTGATGCCGCGCTGCTTGAGGTCGGCGCGGGCGCCTTCGGTCATGCGGGCGACTTCGTCTTCCACCAGCGCCTTGGGCAGGTCCAGCTCGGCGGCCTTGACCAGCGCGTCCATCACGGCGGCCTTGTTCTTGGCCTGCACGCGGAACTTGACCTCGCGCTCCAGGTTCTTCTTGATGTCGCTGCGCAGCGCTTCGACCGTGCCTTCGGCAATGCCCAGCGACTTGGCGAATTCCTCGTCCACCGCCGGCAGGTTCTGCAGCTCGATCTTCTTCATCGTGACCAGGAAGTCGGCTTCCTTGCCCGCGACGTCCTTGCCGTGATAGTCCTCGGGGAACTGCAGCGGGAAGGTCTTGCTCTCGCCGGTCTTCATGCCGCGCACGGCCTTGTCGAACTGCTCCAGCATCTGGCCTTCGCCGATGATGAACTGGAAGCCCTCGGCCTTGCCGCCGGCGAAAGGCTCGCCGTCGATCTTGCCTTCGAAGTCGATGGTGACGCGGTCGCCCTCGGCGGCGCCTTCCTCGGCGGCACGCTCGGCGAAGCTGCGGCGCTGCTTGCGCAGGATGTCCAGGGTCTTGTCGATGGCTTCGTCGCTGACCTCGGTGGCCACGCGCTCGACCTCGGAGCCAGCCAGGTCGCCGATCTTCACGTCCGGGTAGACCTCGAAGGTCGCGTCGAAGGCGAGCTGGCCTTCACCGGCCTCGTCCTTCTGCGTGATCTTGGGCGCGCCGGCCACACGCAGCTTGGCCTCGGTGGCGGCGTTGGCGAAGGCCTCGCCCACCTTGTCGTTCATGACCTCGTACTGCACCGAGAAGCCATAGCGCTGAGCGACCACGCTCATCGGAACCTTGCCCGGACGGAAGCCGTCGGCCTTGACGGTGCGCGACAGCTTCTTCAAGCGCGACTGCACCTCGTTGTTGATGGCGTCAGCGGGCAGCGTCAGCGTGATGCGGCGCTCCAGCTTCTCGAGGGTTTCCACTTGGACCGTCATGATGTCGTGCTCTTTCGTTGCTTGTGTGGTGCGCGGGGCCGGACTCGAACCGGCACGCCATTGCTGGCGTCAGGACCTAAACCTGGTGCGTCTACCAATTTCGCCACCCGCGCCGTTGTCCCAGCGCTGCTGCCCGAGCGAGGCGGCAGCGCGCAGTGATTCGGCAAACTTTGGATTTTAGCCTGCTGCGGCGCTCTTCCCCGACAACAGGGGTGCAGCATGGACAATTCGGCCCCGTGAGCATCGACCACTACGAGAACTTTCCCGTCGCTTCCGTGCTGTGTCCGCCGTCCCTGCGCCCGGCGGTGGTGGCGATCTACCACTTCGCGCGCACGGCCGACGACATCGCTGACGAGGGCGATGCACCGGAGTCGCAGCGCCTTGCGGACCTGGCCGCCTACCGCATCGAGCTGCAGCGCTGCGCCGCGGGCGAATCCGCGCAGGACGCGCGCTGGCTCCACGTCTTTGGCCCGCTGGCCGTGCAGATGCGCCGCTTCGCGCTGCCGCCGCAGCTGCTGGCCGATCTGCTGAGCGCTTTCGAGCAGGACACCGGTAACCCCCGCTACCCCGACCGCGCCACGCTGCTGGACTACTGTCGCCGCTCGGCCGATCCCATAGGCCGGCTGCTGCTGCATCTCTACGGCGTGCGCGACGCGGTGGCGCTCCAGCAGTCCGACGCCATCTGCAGCGCGCTGCAGCTCATCAACTTCTGGCAGGACTTCAGCGTGGACCTGCCGCGCGGGCGCCACTACGCTCCGGTGGCCGACGCCGCGCGCCACGGCCTCACGCTGGAGCAGCTTCAAATGCAGCAGGACAGCCCCGCCACGCGCGCCATGGTGCGCGAGCTGTGCCTGTGGGCGCGCGAACTCATGCTCAGCGGCGCCCCGCTCGTCCACCGGCTGCCGGGACGTGCCGGCTGGGAGCTGCGCCTGGTGGTGCAGGGCGGCCTGCGCATCCTTGAGAAAATCGAGCAAATGAATCACGCCACCCTCGCACGGCGCCCAAAGCTGGCCGCCCTGGATGCCCCGCGCCTGCTTTGGCGCGCCCTGGGCATGCGCGCCCGCCCCGCCACGGCCCGGAGCCCCGCATGACGACGACGCCGCAGCAGTACGTGCAGGACAAGGCGGCCGCCAGCGGCTCGTCCTTCTACTACGCCTTCAGATTCCTGCCGCCGCCGCGGCGCGAGGCCATCACGGCCTTCTATGCCTTCTGCCGTGAAGTGGACGACGTGGTGGACGAGGCCCATGACCCCGGCGTGGCCGCCACCAAGCTCGCCTGGTGGCGCCAGGAGGTGGCGTCGGCCTTCGCCGGCAAGCCCAACCACCCGGTGATGCGCGCGCTCGCGCCCCACGTGGCCGACTACGGCATGGAAGCGCGCCAGCTCCTTGCCGTCATCGAGGGCTGCGAGATGGACCTGCAGCAAACGCGCTATCTGGACTTCCCTGCCCTGCAGCGCTATTGCCACCTGGTGGCCGGCATCGTGGGCGAAGTGGCCGCCAGCATCTTCGGCCGCACCCAGGACAAGACGCTGCAGTACGCGCACACGCTGGGCCTGGCCATGCAGCTCACCAACATCATCCGTGACGTGGGCGAGGACGCGCGGCGCGGGCGCATCTATCTGCCGGTGAATGAGCTGCAGCGCTTTGACGTCAAGGCCCACGAGCTGCTCAAGCGCGAGGCGCCCTGGGGCTACAGCGATCGCTTCACCGCCCTCATGCGTTTCCAGGCCGAGCGCGCACACCGTCTCTACGACGAGGCCTTGGCCCTGCTGCCGGACGCCGACCGGCGCGAGCAGCGCCCCGGGCTGATGATGGCCGAGATCTACCGCACGCTGCTGCGCGAGATCGAGGCCGCCGACTTCCAGGTGCTGCACCAGCGCATCTCGCTCACGCCGCTGCGCAAGGTGTGGATCGCCATGCGCACCAACTGGCAGGCGCGCTGACGTGGCCGCGCCCGCCCTGCCCCAACGCGCGGCGCGGCCGCTGCGCGTGGGCGTCATCGGCGGCGGCTGGGCGGGCCTGGCCGCGGCGGTGGAGGCGGTTTCGCGCGGCCATCACGTCACGCTTTTCGAGATGGCGCCGCGCCTGGGTGGACGCGCCCGCGCCTTGCCCGATGGCGTGCTGGACAACGGACAGCACATCCTCATTGGCGCCTACCGCCAGACGCTGGAGATCATGCGCCGCGTCGGCGTGGACCCCGCACAGGTGCTGCAACGGCTGCCGCTGGCCCTGGTGACGCCGGACGGCCGCGGGCTGCGCCTGCCGCCGGGGCCGCCGCTGGCCACCTTCGGCTGGGCCGTCATGCGCCGCCCGGGCTGGAGCCTGCGTGAGCGGCTTGGGCTGCTGGGCGCCTCGTTGCGCTGGGCGGCCATGCGTTTCACCTGCCCGGCCGACTGGAGCGTGGCGACGCTGTGCGAGAGCTTGTCGCCGCGCGTGCGCGCCGAGCTGATCGATCCCCTGTGCGTGGCCGCGCTCAACACGCCCGCCGACCGCGCCAGCGCCACCGTGTTCCTGTGCGTGCTCAAGGACGCCCTCTTCGGCGGCGCCGGTGCGGCCGACCTGCTGTTGCCGCGCCGCCCGCTCTCGGCCCTGCTGCCGGAGCCGGCCGGCGACTGGCTGCGCCGCCACGGCGCCACGCTGCGCGTGGCCAGCCGCGTGCAGGCCGTGTCGCGCGAAGGCCACACATGGCTGGTGCAGGACGAGCGCTTCGACGCCGTGGTGCTGGCCGCCAGCGCCACCGAGGCTTCGCGGCTAGCCCAACCGCTTGCCCCGCAATGGGCCGCGCAGACGGCGGCGCTGCAGTACGAGCCCATCGTCACCGTCTACCTGGAAAGCGCCGGCAGCCGACTGCCGCTGCCCATGCTGCAGTTGCATGAATCCGACACCGCGCCGGCGCAATTCCTCTTCGACCATGGGGCGTTGGGCGGCACGCCGGGCCGCTTTGCCGCCGTGGTCAGCGGCGCGGCGCCCTGGACCGCGCGCGGCCTGCAGGCCACGGGCGAGGCCGTGCAAGCCCAGCTGCTGCGCGACTTCCCCGCCGACATCTGGCGCACTCCGCCCAGCGTCAAGCGCGTGGTGGCCGAGCGCCGTGCCACCTTCGCCTGCACACCGTCGCTGCAACGCCCGCCGGTGCAGGTCGCGCCGGGCCTGTGGGCGGCCGGAGACTATGTGCAAGGGCCTTATCCCGCCACGCTAGAAGGTGCGGTGCGTGCCGGCATCGCCGCCGTCCACGCCCTGGAAAACGCCCCCAGCTGAGGCTTGTGTCCCCACCAGGCAGCACCTTTGCGCACGGCGGGCCAACCCTGGGGCTAGGTGCTTCGCCCCTGCCGTGCAAGGCTGCACACTGCGGAGAAACCCCTAGCGGTCATGTCAAGCAGCAAAGTGAATTTTCGCGATGCAAAATATTGACAACCACAGCACAATCAGCCCCATGCAGAAAAAGGAACTCCAGACGCCCACGATCCAGGTCCTGGAGCGCAGCTTTGCCCTGCTGGATGTACTGGCTGCGCATCGGGAACCGGTTTCTTTGAAGCAAATCAGCGAGCGCACCGGACTTCACCCCTCGACGGCGCACCGCATCCTCAACGACTTGGCCGCCGGCCGCTTCGTGGACCGCCCCGAGGCCGGCAGCTATCGCCTGGGCATGCGGCTGTTGGAGCTGGGCAACCTCGTCAAGGCACGGCTGGACGTGCGCGACGCGGCGCTCAACCCCATGCGCGAGCTGCACAAGATCACGCACCAGACGGTCAACCTCTCGGTGCGCCAGGGCGACGAGATCGTCTACATCGAGCGCACTTACAGCGAACGCTCCGGCATGCAGGTGGTGCGCGCCGTGGGCGGCCGCGCGCCGCTGCATCTCACCTCCGTGGGCAAGCTCTTTCTCGCCCACGACGAACCCCAGCGCGTGCGCGCCTACGCCGCGCGCACGGGCCTGGCCGGGCACACGCGCAACAGCATCACGGACCTGCAGCGGCTGGAGCGCGAGCTCGGCAACGTGCGCCAGCAAGGCATTGCCCGCGACGACGAGGAGCTGGAGCTGGGCGTGCGCTGCATGGCCGCGGGTATCTACGACGACCAGAACCAGCTCGTGGCCGGGCTGTCGCTGTCGGCTCCTTCCGACCGCTTGGAAGAAGGCTGGATAGAGCGCATCAAGTCCACCGCCGCCGAGATTTCCCGCGCCCTGGGCCAGCAGGCCCACCAGGGCTGAAAAGAGGGCGGCACGGGACGCCTGGACGTCCGCCGTCCCCTTCCGTTTCAATGAACGGTCCATGAAAAAAGGCCTGTCCGCTGGACAGGCCTTTCGCATTGGAACTTTGGCTGGAATCAGGAATCAGTCGCCGTGCTTGGCCATGGCCTTGACGCCGGACTCGGCACCTTGCAGCAGCCACTTGCGCAGCCGCTCGGCATCGCCGATACGCGAGTACTTACCGGCGGAATCCAGCAGCACCATGATGAGCTTGCGCCCGGCCAGGTCGGCCTGCATCACCAAGCAGCGGCCCGCCTCGGTGATGTAGCCCGTCTTTTGCAGGCCGATGTCCCAGGTGCCGCCGCGCACCAGGCCGTTGGTGTTGTGGAAAGTCACCTGACGGCTGCCCACCATCACCTGATGCTCGGTCGAGGTCGAGAACTCCCGCACCACCGGGTTGCTGCCGTGCGCGTACTTCACCAGCGCCGCGAGGTCGCGCGCGCTGGACTGGTTGCGGCTGGAGAGCCCGGTGGGCTCGGCGTAGTGGGTGTCGTTCATGCCCAGCTCGCGTGCCTTGTGGTTCATGGCCGCGACAAAGGCTTCCTCGCCACCGGGGTAGTGGCGCCCAAGCGCGCTGGCGGCGCGGTTCTCGGAGGCCATCAGCGCCAAGTGCAGCATCTCTTCACGCGTGAGCCGAGTGCCCACGGCCAGGCGCGAGCTGCTGTTCTTCTCGGTGTCCACGTCTTCCTGCGTGACCGTCAGCACCTCGTCCATAGGCAGCTTGGCCTCGGTCACCACCACTGCCGTCATCAGCTTGGTGATGGAGGCAATGGGCAGCACGGCCTGCGGGTTCTTGCTGAACAGGATTTCGTTGGTGTCCTGGTCCATCACCAGCGCGACGCTGGACTTCAAGTCCAGCGGATCGCTGGTGCTGTGCAGCCCGTAGATCTGTCCAAAAGAGGCACGAGCCGGCGCCGGCTCGTCGGCCACCACGCTGCGGCGCGCCAGCACCGCGCGCACCTTCGTCTTCTCCACCTTGGCCTCGACGCGCGGCGCGACCTTTCGCACCGGTTTTCGGGCGGCCGCTTCGGCCACGTAAGGCTGCAAAAAGGCCGCGCCGACCAACAAGGTCAGCGACCAACTCATCAAGCGGAGGTTATGAAGGCGACGCACGGTAGAACTTCCGGACTGCGGGGGCGGCAGAGTTTACGGGAGGGCAAAAACATATGCAATATCAAAAACTTAGAGAGACTTCCTCAAGTTCGACTTGCACATGATCCAGTCCCTGCGGGCCAGCCGCACCCCTTGCTAGCCCTGCGCAGCCACTCGCTCGGCCTGGCTCTGCAGCTTGTTGAGAGCCGACAGATAAGCCTTGGCCGAGGCGATGACGATGTCGGGGTCAGCCCCCACACCGTTGACCACCCGGCCACCGAGTTGCAAACGCACCGTCACCTCGCCCTGAGATTCTGTGCTGCCTGAGGTGATGGCATTGACCGAATACAGCAACAGTTCCGCACCACTTCTTACTTTCGACTCAATCGCCTTGAGGCTGGCATCCACCGGGCCGTTGCCTTCACTTTCCGCATGGTGCTCCGCCTCGCCGGCGGCAAACACCACACGGGCAAAGGGCCGCTCACCGGTCTCGGAGCGCTGAGCCAGGGAGAGCAAACGGTAATGCTCGTGTTCACTGGTAACGCTCTCGTCGCCCAACAGCGCGATGATGTCTTCGTCGAAGATCTCGCTCTTGCGGTCAGCCAAGTCTTTGAAACGGGCAAAGGCGGCGTTGAGCTCGGCCTCCGACTCCAGCTCCACGCCCAGTTCCTGCAGGCGCTGGCGGAAGGCGTTGCGGCCTGAGAGCTTGCCCAGGACGATCTTGTTGGCGCTCCAGCCTACGTCCTCGGCACGCATGATCTCGTAGGTGTCGCGCGCCTTGAGCACGCCGTCCTGGTGGATGCCGCTGGCGTGCGCAAAGGCATTGGCCCCCACCACCGCCTTGTTGGGCTGCACCACGAAGCCCGTGGTCTGCGCCACCAAGCGCGAGGCCGGGACGATCTGCGAGGTGTCGATGCCCACCTCCAGGTCGAAATGGTCTCGCCGCGTCTTCACGGCCATCACGACTTCTTCCAGCGAGGTGTTGCCGGCGCGCTCACCCAGGCCATTGATGGTGCATTCCACCTGGCGCGCACCGCCAATCTTCACGCCGGCCAGCGAGTTGGCCACGGCCATGCCCAGGTCGTTGTGGCAGTGCACGGACCAGATGGCCTTGTCGGCGTTGGGCACGCGCTCTCGCAGCATGCGTATGAAGTTGCCGTACAGCTCAGGAATGGCGTAGCCCACGGTATCGGGCACGTTGATGGTGGTGGCACCCTCCTCGATCACGGCCTCCAGCACACGGCACAGGAAGTCGGGGTCGGAGCGGTAGCCGTCTTCCGGCGAGAACTCGATGTCCGGGCAGAGGTTGCGCGCGAAGCGCACCGCCAGCCGCGCCTGCTCCAGCACCTGCTCGCGCGTCATGCGCAGCTTCTTCTCCATGTGGAGCTCGCTGGTGGCGATGAAGGTGTGGATGCGCGAGCGCGGCGCCTCCTTGAGCGCCTCGGCGGCGCGGGCAATGTCGCGGTCATTGGCACGGGCCAGCGAGCACACGGTGGCCTCGCGGATGTGCAAGGCGATGGTGCGCACGGCCTCGAAGTCTCCGGGGCTGGCGGCGGCGAAACCGGCCTCGATCACGTCCACGCGCAGCCGCTCCAGTTGCCGCGCGATGCGCAGCTTCTCGTCGCGGGTCATGGAGGCGCCGGGCGACTGCTCGCCGTCACGCAAGGTGGTGTCAAAAATGATCAGCTTGTCGCTCATGTCCGTGTCTCCTTCAGGCAGCCTGTTCCTGCGCCGCGGCGGGCATCACCCCGGTGCCGGCACGCGCCAGCCCCGACAGCAGCGCCTTGAGCGAGGCGTTGACGATGTTGGCGTCCACGCCGGCGCCAAACAGCACCTGCGCGCCCACGCGCATTTCTATGTAGGCGGCCGCGCGTGCCTGCGCGCCCGCGCCCAACGAGTGCTCGTGGTAGTCGAGCACCTGCACTTCCGCACCGGTGTGCGCACGCAGCGCGGCCACGAAGGCATCCACCGGGCCGTTGCCCTCGCCGTGCAGCAGCAGCGCCTGACCCTCCACCGTGGCCTGCGCCTGCACGCGCATGGCGCTGCCGGCCTCTTCCAGCCGCACGGCGCCCAACGCAACGCGCTCCAGGCGGTACTCGCGGTCGAACAGCGCCCACAGGTCGGCAGCGCCGAGCTCGCGGCCTTCGAGGTCCATGACCTGCTGCACGCGGCGGCTGAACTCCATCTGCAGCCGGCGCGGCAGTACCAGGCCGTATTCCTTTTCCAGCAGGTAGGCGATGCCGCCCTTGCCCGACTGGCTGTTGACGCGGATGACGGCCTCGTAGCTGCGGCCCAGGTCCTGCGGATCTATGGGCAGGTAGGGCATTTCCCAGACGTCGCCTTCCTTGCGCGCGGCAAAGGCCTTCTTGATGGCGTCCTGGTGCGAGCCGGAAAAGGAGGTGTAGACCAGATCGCCCACATACGGATGGCGTGCCGGCACGGGCAACTGGTTGCAGTGCTCCACGGTGCGGCGGATGTCGTCGATCTCAGAAAAATCCAGCCCGGGCGACACGCCCTGGGAATAGAGGTTGAGCGCGACGTTGACGATGTCCAGGTTGCCCGTGCGCTCGCCGTTGCCGAAGAGGCAGCCTTCGAGCCGGTCGGCACCGGCCATGAGGGCCAGCTCCGCCGCCGCCGTGCCCGTGCCGCGGTCGTTGTGCGGGTGCACGGACAGCACGATGGCCTCGCGCCGCTGCAGGTGGCGGTGCATCCACTCCACCATGTCCGCGAACACGTTGGGCGTGGAGTGCTCCACGGTGGAGGGCAAATTGATGATGCACTTGCGCTCGGCCGTGGGCGCCCACTCGGCCGTCACCGCGTCCACCACGCGCTTGCTGAACTCCAGCTCCGTGCCCGAGAACATCTCCGGCGAGTATTGGAAGGTCCACTGCGTTTCGGGATGGCCGGCGGCCAGCTCGCGGATGAGCCGCGCGTGCGAGACGGCCAGCTCCACGATGCCGTCCTCGTCCAGCCCAAGCACCACGCGGCGCATCATGGGCGCGGTGGCGTTGTAGACGTGGACGATGGCGCGCGGCACACCCTGCAGCGCCTCGAAGGTGCGGCGGATCAGCGGCTCGCGTGCCGGGGTGAGCACCTGGATGGTGACGTCGTCCGGGATCAGGCCGCCCTCGATGAGCTGGCGTACGAAGTCGAAATCCGCCTGTGAGGCCGAGGGGAAGCCCACCTCGATTTCCTTGAAGCCGATGTCCACCAGCGTGCTGAACAGGCGCATCTTGCGCGCCGGATCCATGGGCTCGATCAGCGCCTGGTTGCCGTCGCGCAGGTCCACGCTGCACCACAGCGGCGCGCGCGTGATCACGGCGTCCGGCCAAGTGCGCTCGGCCAGCCGCACCGGCGCGAAAGCACGGTATTTCTGGGCGGGGTCGGACAACATCGGCATCAAGATCTCCTGGAGAAAACGAAGACTCGCAGCCACGGAATGAAAAAACAAAACGGCCCGCTGCGAGACGCTGGCGGGCCGTTGATCCGTGTGTAAGGACGAAGTCGATCAGCGCGCCCGCGGCACTCCTAGAAGCAGTAGCGAAAAGACAGCGGCGCGGGACGACATCGGCTCAATATAGCACGCCCCTTTCGGGGCACCCCTTGGGGGGTTGTCCATCGCGCCGATAGCGTGCAACGCGGCACGCGAATCGGCCCAGGAGATTCAGCGGTGCAGCCCCGCCTCGTCAGGCTCGTCGGTGGACGTGGCGATCACGCTCACCGGCTTGCCCTTGCTGCGCTTGTAGGCATAGACCGCGTAGCCGGAGAAGCCATACACCACGAACAGCGCGAACAGCACCATGGGCGGGTGGATGTTGATCACCGCAATGCCCAGCGCGATGGCCACGATCACGATGAAGGGCACCGTGCGCTTGAAGCTCACGTCCTTGAAGCTGTAGAAGGGGACGTTGGTCACCATGGTCAGGCCCGCATACAGCGTGAGCGCGAAGGCCGTCCAGCGCAGCCACTCCACGTTCCAGGCGTCGCGCCAGCCGGCGGCATCCATCACCCAGATGAAGCCGATGATCAGCGCCGCCGCCGCCGGGCTGGGCAGCCCCTGGAAGAAGCGCTTGTCGACCACGCCGATGTTGGTGTTGAAGCGCGCCAGCCGCAGCGCCGCGCCAGAGCAGTAGACGAAGGCGGCAATCCAGCCAGGCTTGCCCAGGCCCTTGAGCGCCCACTCGTAGACGATGAGCGCCGGCGCCGCGCCGAAGCTCACCATGTCGGAGAGGCTGTCCATCTGCTCGCCGAAGGCGCTTTGCGTGTTGGTCATGCGCGCCACACGCCCGTCCAGGCTGTCCAGCACGGCGGCACAAAAGATGCCGATGGCCGCCTGCTCGAAGCTCCCGTTCATCGCCATCACCACGGCATAGAAACCGCCGAACAGTGCGGCCAGCGTGAACAGATTGGGCAGGATGTAAATGCCCTTGCGGCGCGGACGCGGCGGCTCGTGCGCCTCGGCGTCATCGGCGTCGCGGTCGTGGATCACGTCGTCGCTCATGCAGCACGAACGCGGCCTCTTGGGCCGCGCTTGGGGGGTCGAATTTTCATGCGCGCGAGGATACCCGAATGAAAAAAGCCGCCCGCAGGCGGCTTTCATCATGTGGAATCCGAGCCGTGATCAGTTGCGGCTCTTGTCCACCATCTTGTTGGCCTTGATCCAGGGCATCATCGCGCGCAGCTTCTCGCCGACCTGCTCGATCGGGTGCTCGGCCGTGAGGCGGCGGCGCGAGATCAGCGTCGGGGCGCCGGCCTTGTTCTCCAGGATGAAGCTCTTGGCGTATTCGCCGGTCTGGATGTCCTTGAGGCACTGGCGCATGGCGTTCTTGGTCTCCTCGGTCACCACGCGCGGGCCGGTGACGTACTCGCCGTATTCGGCGTTGTTGGAGATCGAGTAGTTCATGTTGCCGATGCCGCCTTCGTAGATCAGGTCCACGATCAGCTTGAGCTCGTGCAGGCACTCGAAGTAGGCCATCTCGGGCGCGTAGCCGGCTTCCACCAGCGTCTCGAAACCGGCCTTGATCAGCTCCACGGTACCGCCACACAGCACGGCTTGCTCGCCGAAGAGGTCGGTCTCGGTCTCTTCGCGGAAGTTGGTCTGGATGATGCCGGCCTTGCCGCCGCCGTTGGCCGCGGCGTAGGACAGGGCCAGGTCACGGGCGCGGCCGGTCTTGTCCTGGTACACGGCGATCAGGTGGGGCACGCCGCCACCTTGCGTGTAGGTGAAGCGCACGGTGTGGCCCGGGGCCTTGGGGGCCACCATCCACACGTCGATGTCTTCGCGCGGCACGACTTGGCCATAGTGCACGTTGAAGCCGTGGGCGAAGGCCAGCGAGGCGCCGGGCTTCAGGTTGGGGGCCACTTCGGCGTTGTAGACGCCGGCGATCTGCTCGTCAGGCAGCAGGATCATGACCACGTCGGCTTCCTTCACCGCATCGGCGATCTCGGCCACCTTCAGGCCGGCCTTCTCGGCTTTGACCCACGAGGCGCCGCCGCGGCGCAGACCCACCGTGACGCGCACACCGCTGTCGTTGAGGTTGAGCGCGTGGGCGTGGCCCTGCGAGCCGTAGCCAATGATGGTGACGTTCTTGCCCTTGATCAGGCTCAGGTCCGCGTCCTTGTCGTAGTAGACGTTCATGTGATGCTTCCTAGTGGGGGTCTTCGAAGGCGTGAAGGGTGAGTGGTGAAGCGTGCGGACGCCGGAACAGCAAGGGACGAAAAAAGCACTGCGGCCCTTTTTCGCTCACCCTTCACTCTTCACGCTTCACGGAAAAGAAACGAGGCCTGCCGCGTCAGACACGCAGGATGCGCTCGCCGCGGCCAATGCCGCTGGCGCCGGTGCGCACGGTTTCCAAGATGGCGCTGCGGTCCAGCGCCTGCAGGAAGGCGTCAAGCTTGCTGCTGTCGCCGGTGAGCTCCACCGTGTAGCTCTTGTCCGTCACGTCCACGATGTGGCCGCGGAAGATGTCGGCAGTGCGCTTGATCTCCTCGCGCTCCTTGCCCACGGCGCGCACCTTCACCAGCATGAGCTCGCGCTCGATGAAGCTGCCCTCGGTGAGGTCCACCACCTTCACGACCTCGATGAGGCGGTTCAGGTGCTTGGTGATCTGCTCGATCACCTCGTCGCTGCCGGTGGTGACGATGGTCATGCGCGAGAGCGAGGCGTCCTCGGTGGGCGCCACGGTGAGGCTCTCGATGTTGTAGCCGCGCGCCGAGAACAGGGCCACGACGCGGGAGAGCGCGCCGGGCTCGTTTTCCAGCAGCAGCGCAATGATGTGTTTCATGGGTTCGTCCTCCAGGGCTCCTCGGCCCCGGCAGCGGTAACTGCCGGCACCTTGGCCCCGCGTTCGAAGTCAGCAGAAAAAGGCTTGTCGGCCGCCGCCCCGCGCGGCGCCAAGGCAAGGCGCGGTAACGCCCTGCCCCGCGCCGGCTGTGGCCGCCGGCCGGGTGCGGTTACAGGTCCTCGGAGCCCAGCAGCATCTCGGAGATGCCCTTGCCCGCCTTCACCATGGGCCAGACGTTCTCGGTCGGGTCCGTGCGGATGTCCAGGAACACCGTGCGCTCGGTCAGGCGCATGGCCTCGCGCAGCGCGGGCTCCACGTCAGACGGACGCTCGACCTTCAGGCCCACGTGGCCGTAGGCCTCGGCCAGCTTCACGAAGTCCGGCAGCGCATCCATGTAGCTGTGCGAGTAGCGGCCCTCGTAGTCGAGCTCCTGCCACTGCCGCACCATGCCCAGGTAGCGGTTGTTCAGCGAGATCACCTTGACCGGCGTCTTGTACTGCTGGCAGGTCGAGAGCTCCTGGATGCACATCTGTATGGAGCCTTCGCCCGTGATGCAGAACACGTCGCTCTCGGGCTTGGCCAGCTTGATGCCCATGGCGTAGGGCAAGCCCACGCCCATGGTGCCCAGGCCGCCGGAGTTGATCCAGCGCCGCGGCTCCTCGAAGCCGTAGAACTGCGCGGCAAACATCTGGTGCTGGCCGACGTCCGAGGTGATGTAGGTGTCACGCCCGCGGGTGAGCTCGGCGAGCTTTTGCACCACGAACTGCGGCTTGATGACCTCGGAGCTGTTCTTGTACGAGAGGCACTCGCGCTGGCGCCAGCCGTTGACCTGGCTCCACCAGTGGGAGAGCGCCTGCTGGTCCGGGCGCTGCTGGGCCTCGCGGATCTGTGCGATCAGCTCCTGCAGCACTTCCTTGACGTCGCCCACGATGGGGATGTCCACCTTCACGCGCTTGGAAATGGAGGACGGGTCGATGTCCACGTGGACGATCTTGCGCTCCACCGAGGCGAAGTGCGCCGGGTTGCCGATCACGCGGTCGTCGAAACGCGCACCCACGGCCAGCAGCACGTCGCAGTGCTGCATGGTCATGTTGGCTTCGTAGGTGCCGTGCATGCCCAGCATGCCCAGGAACTTCGGGTCGCTCGCGGGAATGGCGCCCAGGCCCATGAGCGTGTTGGTGCAGGGATAGCCCAGCAGGTCGGCGAGCTCGCGCAGCTCGGCCGCCGCGTTGGCCAGCACCACGCCGCCGCCGCTGTAGATATAGGGGCGCTTGGCCTGCAGCAGCAGCTGCACCGCCTTGCGGATCTGACCGCCATGACCCTTGCGCACCGGGTTGTAGGAGCGCATCTCGACCTTGTCGGGATAGCTGAAGGTCGTGGTCTTGAGCGAGACGTCCTTGGGGATGTCCACCACCACCGGGCCAGGACGGCCGGTGCGGGCGATATGGAAGGCCTTCTTCAGCGTCATGGCCAGATCGCGCACGTCCTTCACCAGGAAGTTGTGCTTGACCACCGGACGCGTGATGCCCACCGTGTCGCACTCCTGGAAGGCGTCCAGGCCAATCGCGGCCGTGGGCACCTGCCCGGTGATGATCACCATGGGGATGGAGTCCATGTAGGCCGTGGCGATGCCGGTGACGGCATTGGTCACGCCCGGACCCGAGGTCACCAGCGCCACGCCCACATCGCCGGTGGCGCGCGCATAGCCGTCAGCCGCGTGCACGGCCGCCTGCTCGTGACGCACCAGCACGTGCTGGATCGAATCCTGCTTGTACAGCGCGTCGTAGATGTAGAGCACCGAGCCGCCGGGATAGCCCCAGAGGTACTTGACACCCTCGGCCTGCAGGCTGCGGACGAGGATTTCAGAGCCGTTGAGCTCAGCGGAGGGAGATTGCGGTTGGGCCCGGAGGGCACCCTTGACTTCCGCGGCAGACATGTCCATGAAGAACCTTTGCGAATTTCTCTGACGAAAAACCATCGGTGTCCCTCCTCGCACCCTTGTGGGGCGGATTCGGAACCTGCGCGGTCAAAAACGAGACACCCGTGTTCGGGCGACAGCTTGAGACCAAAAAGCGTTGTGCGAACTATCGATTATGGCATCACCGCCGCACCAGGGTCTTGACGAATGGTGAGCAGCGTCACGCCAGCAGGCATAATCGCGCGCGTTTGCCGCCGCCGGCCCGCCCCTCTTGGCCACCGACAAAGAACTCTCCGATTTCCTCGCCAGCGTTGAGAAACGCGCTTTCAAGCGCACCGCCTACACCGTCCGTGACGACGATGCGGCGCTCGACATCGTGCAGGACGCCATGATCCGTTTAGCGGAAAAGTACGCGGACCGCCCCGCCGCGGAATTGCCGCTGCTGTTCCAGCGCATCCTTTCTAACGCGACCATGGACTGGTTTCGCCGCCGCAAGGTGCGCTCAGCCGTGGAGAGCAACTTCTCCACCTTTGAAGGCGGCGCCGACGACGAGGATTTCAATCTGCTGGAACTGCTGGAGACGCAAGACGGCAGCCTGGGTGCCGAGGGCGCCGACGATCAGGCCTCGCGGGCGCAGATGTTGCAAGTCATCGAACATGAAGTAGCACAGTTGCCAGCGCGTCAACGCGAAGCGTTTCTGCTGCGTTACTGGGAAGAACTCGATGTTGCCGAGACCGCGGAGGTCATGGGTTGCTCTGAAGGCAGTGTCAAAACGCACTGTTCCAGGGCAGTGCATGCCCTGGCCAAGGCTCTGCGCGCCAAGGGAATTGCGCCATGAACTACTCCAGAACCCTCTCCACGCCGCTTGATTCGCAAGCACTTGAAGCACGCTTTGCCCTGCGCCTGACGGCGCGGCTGAGCGAGGGCGCGGCGCGACAGCCCCATGCCATAGAAGAGCGGCTGCGCTTTGCGCGCCAGCAGGCGCTGGAGCGCGCCCGCGAGCGGCGCAAGGCGGTGGTGACGCAACAACCCGCGACAGTTCAGGCCGCAGGCAGCACGCTCGCTTTGGGTGGCGGCCCGCGTGACAAGGGCGGCAGTTGGTGGGAGCGCGCCATGGCCATGGCATTGCCGCTGGCGGTGTTGGTGGGCGGCATGGCACTCATTCACTGGAACCAGACCCACGCCCAAATTGAGGCCGCGGTGCAGATAGACGCCGATCTGCTCACCGATGACCTGCCGCCCGCGGCCTACAGCGATCCCGGCTTCGTCGAATTCCTGCGCAAACAGCAGGACCGCTGACAAGGACCACCGACATCGTGATCCGCCGCCAGCGCCCCGGGCGCCCCCTTCTTATTGCGGCCGCGCTGGCCGTGGCGGCCGGCACCGCTTGGTCACAGCCGGCACCGACCCCGGACACCACAACCCACGCCGGGGCCACCGAGCGCTCGTCGGCCTGGGCCTCGCTCACGCCGGCGCAGCGCACCACGCTGGCGCCGCTGGAGCGCGACTGGCACAACATCGACGTGCTGCGCCAGCGCAAGTGGCTGGAAATCGCCATGCGATTCCCGCGCATGTCGACCGAGGAGCAGCAGCGCGTGCAGGAGCGCATGACCGAGTGGGCCCGCATGACGCCGGAAGAGCGCGGCCGCGCCCGCGTGCAGTTCCAAGAGGTGCGCCAGATCAGCCCGCAGCAGCGCCAAGCCGGATGGGAGGCCTATCAGGCCCTGCCACCTGAGGAAAAACGTGAATTAGCCCTGCGCGCCATGCCCACGCCCGCGCGCGGCGCCGGTCAGGCGGCCGAGCCCAACGCAAAATCCACGATAGTGCGCGTGCCCGCCGCCCCGCCCGTGCTCAAGCCGGTTGGGGCGACGCAGGTGCAGGTGGCGCCCGGCGCCACCACCACCAGCGTCACGCGTGCGCCTACGCCGCCGCTGCACCAGCAACCCGGGCTGCCCAAGATGGCCGCCACTCCGACTTTCGTGGACAAGAACACCCTTTTGCCCAAGCGCGGCGCTCAAGCCGCCGCCACGCTCAGCGAACCGGCCGCCTCGCAGGCGGTTGGCCGCCAGTGACCGCGCCCCTCACCGGCGCGCTGCAGACCCCCAGCCTGAAGCGCCGACTGGCCTGCATGGCCTACGAGGGCGTGCTGCTGTTTGGCGTGCTCATGTTCGCGGGCTTCATCTACTCCGGTCTCACGCAGCAGCGCCACGCGCTGCAGGGCCAGGGCGGCATGCAGGCCTTCCTGTTCGTCATCCTGGGCCTGTACTTCGTGTGGTTCTGGACGCACGGCGGCCAGACTGTGGCCATGAAGGCTTGGCACATCAAGCTGCTGGACGCTCAAGGCGCGCCGGTGGCTCCCAAGCGCGCACTCTGCCGCTACCTGGCCAGCTGGATATGGTTCGTCCCGGCCCTGCTGGCTGCGCGGCTGGCTCACCTGCCCTCCAGCACCGCCATTTTTGGACTGCTGCTGGCCGGCATGCTTGCCTACGCCCTGCTGGCCCTGCTGCACCCGCAGCGCCAGTACTGGCACGATCGCCTCTGCGGCACGCAACTCGTCGTCAGCCGCCCACCGCCGCGCAAGCGCAAGTGAACCCATGCACGACCGTCCGCCCAGCGCCGACACCATTCCGACGCCGATGACCAATCCTCACAAGGGCCGCACCGGGCTGGACCGCATGATGCGCGCCACGCGCTACTCCATGGACGGGCTCAGGATGGCCTATCTCGGCGAGCAGGCCTTCCGCCAGGAAGTCTGGCTGGCCGCCGTGCTGCTGCCGTTGGGCCTGTGGCTTGGGCGCACCTGGGTCGAGACCGCGCTGCTGCTGGGCAGCGTGCTGCTGGTGCTCATCGTCGAGCTGCTCAACTCCGGCATAGAGGCCGCCATAGACCGCGTTTCGCTGGAGCTGCACGACCTCTCCAAGCGCGCCAAGGATCTGGCCAGCGCCGCGGTGTTCCTCTCGCTCGTCCTGTGCGCCATGGTCTGGCTCATGGCGCTGTGGCAGCGTCTGGCCGGCGGCTCCTGACGCGCACCGCTTTCCTGTTCTCCTCCACCGCACCCCTACCTGCGGCGTAGATCTCAGCGCCTCCGCAGAGACTCACACCGGCCCCGTCTTAGGCCATCGCCCATCCCAATGAAAAGCGGCGCACGAAATGTGCGCCGCGATGCGTGAGCCGCGGGCCAAAAGCCCCGCATGCGCGTTCAGTCCTTGCGGCTGCGACGGCGGCTGGTGGCATACAAGCCCAGCAGTCCGCCACCCAGCAGCAGCATCGAGCTGGGCTCGGGCACAGCCGCGGTCGGGGTATTGGAGAAGCTCAGCGTGCCGCCGCCACTGATGGTGGACATGCCGCCAGTCAGCAGTGCCGGACCATTGGAAGCCGCGCTCGTCGTGCCGTTCACGTGCATGTACGAATAAAAGTCGTTGGGCACGTTGAACAGCCGCTTGCCGGCAGCGTTGAGCGACAGCAGCAAAGACACGCCAAAGTCGCCGGAAGCCAGGCCGTTGTAGATGTTCGCCTCGCCCAGGGCCAAGGTCGCCGAGCCCAGCAGCACGTCGTCGCTGCTGTTGCTGCGGGTGAAGTTGACCTGCGTGCCGCCACTGATGGTCGAGCCTGTGGTGCCCAACCGCGTGTTGCTGTTGACGTCCGCGTAAAGGCTGAGGCTGACCGACGCAAAAGCTGCGTGGATCAAGTTGTTGCCCTGCCCGTAGTCCGTCTCACCATTGATGATGAAGGTGGCGTAGAGCTGGTAACCCGCAGATCCAGGGCTGTTGATGTAGGAACTGACGCTGCCGGAGCTGTTGGCGTACGACGACAGGGAAAGGTAGCCCGCCTCACGGAACAGGTCGCCGCTGCCCGCCAGTCCATTGCCGCCCGTGACGGTCTGGGCAATCCTGGCGCCGTAGGCGTAGGACATGCGGTCCGCTGCAACGGTGTTGGCCGGCGTGCCGGAAATTGCATCCTCGTGAACCTGAAAGGCCGGATAAGCGTAGGCAGAAGAAACGCCCCCCAGCGAGGACAAGGCGGCCCCGGCCACCAAGCCGAGAGAGGACAGAAAACGGCACTTCATAAAATTCTTTCGCGGACTACAAGTTTCAACTTGTCAAACTGCGTGTGACTGCACAGTAAAAGCAAGGTCAATGCCAACCTTGAAAAATCACCCTAAGTCCTTGATTTTTAAGAAAATACAGATAGATACAAAACAACTTTACGCAATCAGTGTCAAGTTTTCCGACATAGGTTTATCGACTTGAATCGTATCAAAAATTATCTTAAGAAACTAAATACAACAAAGTTGTTTGACAGGGATTTCCACCTTTCCCGCTCATGCGCCTCCACCAGTGCACAAGGCCATGCGGGCTTGTCCGCAAAAGATCTCATGCTCTCCACGCAGCGTGCTGCAGAACCGCAAAAGCGGTGTACGGACCGCCCTGGGATGTTCCGGCGGCCAAAGACCGCCGATGAAAAACTGCCTGCGGGCGCCCCTTACGTGACGGCGGGCCCCGGTCAGCCCACGACTTTGCTCATGCTCTGAAGGTTGCCGTGCGGCGACATGGGGTGGTTGGTGCGTGTCGCAGCGCCACTGACCTCCAGCTGCTGCAGCGGCTGGCGAATCGAGCGGCTTTGCGCCGCGGGCCCGGCGCCAACACGGCCCATGAAGACGCAGCGCTGCACTTCCTGCACACCCAACAAGGCCTGCAGTCGCTCGACGGCATGCACGGCATTGGCATGCACATCGGCTTGCGCCGTGAAGGAACGTCCCTCGCGCAGGTAGCGGGCGAAGATCAGCGGCGTCATGGCCGGCTGCAGGTTCAGCCCCTGCCGCGTGACGGCCAGCCAGAAGCGCTGCATGGCGCGCCCTGCCGCTACGAACTCGTCCACCGTGTGCGGCTCGCGCGGCGCCACGAGCGCGAAATGCGCCCCGCAGGCCAAGCCGGGAATCAGGTCCATCTGCAGCCGCGGCGCCACCGTGCCGGCCAGCCAGCGGTTGAAGAAGCGCACGCGCCCCCAACTGCCCAGAACGAAACGCATCATCTTCACCGTCATGCGGTCCGCGCCCAAGGCATGGTCCGGCACCTTGTCCACGCTGAAGCGAGCATTCCACTCGATGATCTCTCGGTGTACCAGGTAGGCCTCGCGCATGGTCAGCCGCACTTTGGCAAAGGCGCTGAGCAGCCGCGCCATGTCCAGCCGCTGCGTGAAATCCTCTCGCCACACCACGCGGTAGTGCGGCGCCACCGCCGCCTCCAGCGCCTGCTTCTCCTGCGCCGTGAGCCGCCGCGCGCTCATGGCGCGGCGCTGCACGCTGCGCGACTCGATGCTGGCGGCCAGCGGGTCGGCCTTGAGCCGGGGGTCCGGCTTGAAATGCACGTCGAAGGTGGGCCGCCCAAGCGGCGCATCGCCACGCCGTGTCGAGCGCATGGACCAGCCCCGCACCGAGGCCGCGATGGCCATGGTCTCCAGCAGCGCGCCCAACGACTGCTCGCTGGCGTGGCCGTCCAGGTCGTAGACGCAGTGTTCGCGCGTGTCGAAGCCGTGCACCACGACATGACGCTCATTCACCACCTCGAAGCGCCAGGGCTGCGTGTTGTCGCCGCTGGGCGCCCAACGGGCCAGGTCCAGAATGGCGCGCAGGATGTCTTGGGATTCAAGCGGCATGCAATACCTCCAGGGCTGCGCCCATGCGCCGGCGGGCCACCGACAAGGCCAGGCGCTGTAGCGGGTGGCGGTGCCCGCCCGGGCGCCAGGTGCGCACGTACTTGTTGCGGTAGGCGTCGAAATGCAGCCCATAGGGCGCAGGCCACACCTTGCCGCGGCCCAGCAGCAGCTTGACGCTCTCGCCCGCTGCCATCCCGGCCGCAAGCTGGCAGCCGATGATGGTGGACGGCCCGCGCCGCTCGGCCAGGTTCAGCGTCGAGGGATCGACCAGATAGGCCCCGTGCAGCCCCGCCGGCGCCAGGCCCAGCAGGAAACGCAGCGCCTTCTCGCCGTCCGGCAAATCGCCCCAGCCGAAATACTCCTCAAAGGACATGCGCCCGGGCAGGAAATTCAGCACCGCCGAACCCATGCCCAATGGCGCCGCCGTGCAGGCCGGAATTTTCTTGACATGACAGGCTTCGAAAACCATTTGCCGCGCGGCAAACGCAAAAAAATCCAGTCCATCTATATACAAATCGACACCATCAAAAAAGGCATCGATATTGGCCTTGTCCACGCCCTGGCCGAACACCCTGATATCAAGCTCAGGATTGATGTCCAGCGCCATGGCCTTGAGCACCTCGGCCTTTGGACGGTCCAGGCTGCTCATGGTGGCACCCACCTGGCGATTGAAATTGACGACGTCGAAAACGTCAAAATCAGCAATATGAAAGGCCCCAATGCCCAGGCGGGCCAGCGTGAGCAGATGCACCCCCCCCACGCCACCCATGCCGGCAATGGCCACACGTTTGCCGCGCAATATATTTTGTTCGGCACGCGTTACCCAACCGATATTCCTGGAAAACGCGTTTTGATATTCAAATCTGGCGTCCATACATCCTATAAAGTCGCCACTTATTAGTGCAGACGAATACTGTAGGGGACAAGTGCAGAATTGAAGAGACGACAAGCGCCAATAAAATCACACTGTCTTAAGCAACGTCATGCCCGCGCGGGGCCGGGCATGGGCGCATTGCGCGCAAAGAGCGGCCGGCACCGCGAACCCGGTGCCGGCCGTAGGCAGCTTGGGCGCGTCAGCCCACCACGCGCAAGGCCTTCACGAAGCCTTCGACCTTGCGGCCACGCTTGGCGCGCTTGGACAGGTAAGGCGCCACGCCGGCCCAGCGCAGCACCTCCTCCTTGGCCTTGCCGCCACGGCCGCTGCCCATCACGGTCAGCACCTCGGCGAAGGTGGCCGCCGACAGCAGCGGCTCCTTGGCGTCGACTTCCATCAGCACCAGGCCGCGCCCGCCGCCGGGCTGCAGCTTGAGCTCGGTGAGCGGGAACACCAGCAGCCGCCCGTCCAGCGTGAGGCAAGCCACCTGCTTGTGCGCGGGCATCACCACCGAGGGCGGCAGCAGCAGCTCGCCGTCCTCCAGCGTCAGGAAGGCCTTGCCGGCGCGGTTGCGGCCCTGCAGGTCGCTCACCCGCGCCATCAGGCCAAAGCCGCCCGTGTGCGCCAGCAGCAGCGTGGTGGCGGCGTTGCCGGCAAAGTAATGCGCGGGCTGCGTGCCGGCCTCCAGCTCGATCAGGCTGGTGATGGGCACGCCGTCGCCGCGCCCGCCCGGCAGCGCCGACACGGCCACCGAGTACACGCGGCCGCTGCCCTTAGCCGCGCTGCCGAACACCAGCAGCGTGTCCACGCTGCGGCAGGGGAAGACGCCGTAGAGCGAGTCGCCGGCCTTGAAGGCGAGCGTGGCGGCGTCCACCTCGTGGCCCTTGAGCGCGCGCACCCAGCCCTTGAGGCTGACCACCACCGTCACCGGCTCGTCGGCCACCTTGAGCTCGACGCTGGCGCGCTTGTCGGCCTGTATGAGCGTGCGGCGCTCGTCGCCAAAGGTCTTGGCGTCGGCCTCGATCTCCTTGACCACCGTGCGCTTGAGCGCCGCGGGCGAGGCCAGGATGGCTTCGAGCTTCTCCTGCTCGGCGCGCAGCGCCTTGAGCTCCTGCTCGATCTTGATGGCCTCCAGCCGCGCCAGTTGGCGCAGCCGGATTTCCAGGATGTCCTCGGCCTGGCGGTCGCTCAGACGGAAACGGTCCATGAGCGCGGGCTTGGGCTCGTCCGCGTTGCGGATGATGCGGATGACCTCGTCGATGTTGAGCAGGACGAGCTGGCGCCCTTCCAGCACGTGAATGCGATCCAGCACCTTGGCCAGGCGATGGCGGGTGCGCTTCTGCACCGTGTCGATACGGAAGCCTATCCACTCCAGCAGCACCTGGCGCAGGCTCTTTTGCGTGGGCCGGCCGTCGGCGCCGACCATGGTCAGGTTCAGCGGCGCGCTGCCTTCCAGGCTGGTGTGCGCCAGCAGCACGGTCATGAACTCCTGCTGCGAGACGGTGCGGCTCTTGGGCTCGAACACCAGGCGCACCGGCGCGTCCTTGCTGGACTCGTCGCGCACCGCGTCCAGCACGCCCAACACGCTTTGCTTGAGCTGCAGCTGCTCGGCGGTGAGCGCCTTCTTGCCGGCCTTGACCTTGGGGTTGGTGATCTCCTCGATCTCCTCCAGCACCTTTTGCGCGCTGGCGCCCGGGGGCAGCTCGGTCACGACGACCTGCCACTGGCCGCGGGCCAGGTCTTCAATCTTCCAGCGCGCGCGCACCTTGAGGCTGCCGCGGCCGCCGGCGTAGGCGTCGCGTATCTCGGACGGGCTGCTGATGATCTGGCCGCCGCCGGGAAAGTCGGGGCCGGGCAGCAGCGTGTAGAGCTCGTCGTCGGAAAGCTGCTCGTTCTTGAGCAGCGCCACGGTGGCCGTCGCGACCTCGCGCAGGTTGTGGCTGGGCACCTCGGTGGCCAGGCCCACGGCGATGCCGGAGGCGCCGTTGAGCAGGACAAAGGGCAGCCGCGCGGGCAGCAGCTTGGGCTCGGCGGTGGAGCCGTCGTAGTTGGGCATCAGCTCCACCGTGCCCTCGTCGATCTCGTCGAGCAGCAGCCGCGTGATGGGCGCCAGCCGCGCCTCGGTGTAGCGCATGGCCGCGGCGCCGTCGCCATCGCGGCTGCCGAAGTTGCCCTGGCCGTCGATGAGCGGGTAGCGCAGGGAGAAATCCTGCGCCATGCGCACCAGCGCGTCGTAGGCGGCCGTGTCGCCGTGCGGGTGGTAGCGGCCCAACACGTCGCCCACCACGCGCGCGCTCTTGACGGGCTTGGGCCCGGCGGCCGTCGTGAAGGACAGCCCCATGCGCTGCATGGCGTACAGGATGCGGCGCTGCACCGGCTTCTGGCCGTCGCACACGTCCGGCAGCGCCCGCCCCTTGACCACGCTGAGCGCGTACTCCAGGTAAGCCTGCTGCGCGTAATGCGCCAGGGTGATGGCATCGCTGGCGACGCCGTCGCCGCCCTCGCTGCCGCCATCGAATTCAAGCGTGCTTTGGTCCATGTCTTGTTGTTTCGCCAGCCCTCAAGGACTGAGGGCGGCAGGCTCCAAAGGCCTGCCGCCGTTGAATGGGTTGTGAAAACCGCGCCTGTGGCGGCGTCCCCGGACGCTTCTCAGACGTCCACCTCCACCGCGTCGCCGTGCAGCTCCATGAGCTCGCGCCGCGCCGCGGCCTCGCCCTTGCCCATGAGTTTGCTCAGCCACTCGGTGGTGGCGGCGAAATCGAGCTGGCCGAAAGCCACGGACAGCAGCCGCCGGGTATCTGGGTTGAGCGTGGTGTCCCACAACTGCTCGGCATTCATCTCGCCCAGGCCCTTGAAGCGGCTGATGGTCCAGCTGCCCTCGCGCGCGCCTTCCTTGCGCAGCTTGTCCAGCATGGCTTCGAGCTCGCCCTCGTCCAGCGCGTAGAGCTTGGCCGCGGGCTTCTTGCCGCGCGCCGGGGCGTCGATGCGGAAGAGGGGCGGCTTGGCCACGAACACGTGACCCGCTTCGATGAGCTTGGGAAAGTGGCGGAAGAAGAGCGTGAGCAGCAGCACCTGGATGTGCGAGCCGTCCACGTCCGCGTCCGACAGGATGCACACCTTGCCGTAGCGCAGCCCCGAGAGGTCGGGCTGGTCGTTGGGCCCGTGCGGGTCCACGCCCACGGCCACGGCGATGTCGTGGATCTCGTTGTTCTTGAACAGCAGGTCGCGCTCGACCTCCCAGGCGTTGAGCACCTTGCCGCGCAGCGGCAGGATGGCCTGCGTCTCCTTGTCGCGGCCCATCTTGGCGCTGCCGCCGGCGCTGTCGCCTTCCACCAGGAAAAGCTCATTGAGCGCGATGTCGCGGCTTTCGCAGTCGGTGAGCTTGCCCGGCAGCACGGCCACGCCGGAGCCCTTCTTCTTCTCGACCTTTTGCGCCGCGCGCTGGCGTGTCTGGGCCTGCTTGATCACCAGCTCCGCCAGCTTCTTGCCGTGTTCCACGTGCTGGTGCAGCCACAGCTCCAGCGCGGGACGGACGAAGGCCGACACCAGCCGCAGCGCGTCGCGCGAGTTCAGCCGCTCCTTGGTCTGGCCCTGGAACTGCGGGTCCAGCACCTTGGCCGACAGCACGAAGCTCGCGCGCGAGAACACGTCGTCGGGCATGAGCTTCACGCCCTTGGGCAGCAGCCCGTGCAGTTCCACGAAGCCCTTGACTGCCGTGAAGAGGCCGTCCTTCAAGCCCGCCTCGTGCGTGCCGCCGGCCACCGTGGGGATGAGGTTGACGTAGCTCTCGCGCAGCGTGCCGCCCTCTTCCGTGAACGCGACGCACCAGGCCGCGCCCTCGCCCTCGGCGAAGTTTTCGGTCTCGGCCGGCGTGGCGTAGCGCTCGCCCTCGAACAGCGGGATGAGCGCGTCGGCGCTCAGGCTTTGCTGCAGGTAGTCGCGCAGGCCGCCCTTGTAGAGCCACTCCAGCGTCTCGCCGCTCTTTTCCACGTGCAGCGTCACGCTCACGCCGGGCATGAGCACGGCCTTGCTGCGCAGTAGGTGGACGATCTCCTGGCGCGGCAACTCGGAGCTTTCGAAGTACTTGGCGTCCGGCCACACGCGCACCCGCGTGCCCGACTTCTTCTCGGACCCGGTGGCCTTGCGCACGGCCAGCGGCTCGATCACGTCGCCGCCGCTGAAGGCCAGGCTCGCGGCCTTGCCCTCGCGCCAGACCTCCACCTGCAGCCGGGTCGCCAGCGCATTGGTCACGCTTACGCCCACGCCGTGCAGGCCGCCGGAGAAGCTGTAGGCGCCGCCGGCCCCTTTGTCGAACTTGCCCCCGGCGTGCAGCCGGGTGAACACGATCTCCAGCACCGGCACCTTCTCCTCGGGATGCAGGCCGTAGGGGATGCCGCGCCCGTCGTCCTCCACGGAAACGGAGGCATCGGCATGCAGCGTCACGGCGATGCGCCGGCCATGCCCGGCCAGCGCCTCGTCGGCGGCGTTGTCTATGACCTCCTGGATGATGTGCAGAGGGTTGTCGGTGCGGGTGTACATGCCCGGCCGCTGCTTGACGGGCTCCAGGCCCTTCAGGACGCGGATGGAGCTTTCGCCGTAAACGGGGGCGGAGTTGGTGCTTTTCGTCGCCATGGCTTGATTGTAAGGACCCCAGGCGCAGTGCTGTGTTTTTCAACAGCTTTTGTAAGGGCCAAACACGGCTCCCCGCGCCGCTGCAGCGGCGCATGGAAACACCGCGGCCCAAGCGGCCGTGCCGCGGTCGCTACAGTGGCGGGATGAGCCCCGCGCCAACCTCCTCCCCGACCCGTCTCTCCATGACTCAGGTGCTGCTGTGCGGCGCCGCCATCGTCACGCTGTCCATGGGCATACGCCACGGCTTTGGCCTGTGGCTGCAGCCCGTGACCACCGAGCGGGGCTGGACGCGCGAGACCTTCGCCTTCGCGCTGGCGGTGCAGAACATCGCCTGGGGCCTGGCCGGGCCCTTTGCCGGCATGCTGGCCGACCGCTTCGGGGCGTTTCGCGTGCTGGTGGGCGGCTCGCTGCTGTATGCGCTGGGCCTGGTGCTCATGGGGCTGTCCACCACGGGGCTGGCCTTCACCGGCAGCGCGGGGCTGCTCATCGGCATGGCGCAGTCGGGGACGACCTACGCCGTGATCTACGGCGTCATCGGCCGCCACGTGGCCCCGGAAAAGCGCAGCTGGGCCATGGGCGTGGCTGCGGCGGCGGGCTCCTTCGGCCAGTTCCTGATGGTGCCGGTGGAAAACGGCCTCATCGGCGGGGTGGGCTGGCAGAACGCCCTCTTCATCCTGGGCGCGGCGGCGCTGGCCATCATCCCGTTGTCCTTCGGCCTGCGCGAGCCGCGCGCCGTGCCGGCCGCGGGCGGCGCGCCGCAGCAAAGCATGGGCGCGGCGATCAAGGAGGCGCTGGGCTCGCGCAGCTTCCAGTTGCTGACCGCCGGCTACTTCGTCTGCGGCTTCCAGGTGGTGTTCATAGGCGTGCATCTGCCCAGCTACCTCAAGGACCGCGGGCTGGAGCCGCAGGTGGCCACCACGGCGCTGGCGCTCATAGGCCTGTTCAACGTGTTCGGCACCTACGCCGCGGGCACGCTGGGCCAGCGCCTGGCCAAGCGCCACATCCTCTCGGCCATCTACGCGCTGCGCGCGGTGGCCATCACGGCCTTCATCACGCTGCCGCTGTCGCCCATGAGCGTGTACGTGTTCGCCTCGGTCATGGGCGTGCTGTGGCTGTCCACGGTGCCGCCGACCAACGCGGTGGTGGCGCAGATCTTCGGCGTGCGCTTCCTGTCCATGTTGGGCGGCTTCGTGTTCCTGAGCCACCAGGTGGGCTCGTTCCTGGGCGTGTGGCTGGGCGGCAAGCTCTTCGACGCCACGGGCAGCTACGACGTGGTGTGGTGGATCGCGGTGGCCCTGGGCGTGGTCGCGGCGCTGATCAACCAGCCCGTGCGCGAGCAGCCCATTGCCCGCCCAACGCCCGCCACGGCCTCCGCAGCCTGATTGCGCACCGCCATGGCACCGCGCTTTCGCACCAGGCGCTTGCTCGGCTGGGCCGTGGCCGCGCTGGTGCTGGCCCTGGTGTTCCTGGCCTACCTGCGCCCGTCCATGGTGTTCAGCGTCGCCAACCAGCTCTGGAGCTGTTTTTAGAGCCGGCGGCCCCCCCCCGCTTCAACCTGAGTTCTGCGCATGCATTCCGGCTCCTCCCCCGCTGACGCCGCTTCGCCCTGGATTCGCCGCTTCACGCCGCTGCTGCCTGCAGGCTGCAGCGTGCTGGACGTGGCCTGCGGCGGCGGTCGCCACGTGCACTGGTTCGCGCAACGGGGCCACGAGGTGGTGGCGCTGGACCGCGACGCCGAGGCCGTGGCGCCGCTGCGGGGCATCGCGCGCGTGGTGGTGGCCGACATCGAAAACGGCCCCTGGCCGCTGCCGGGCAAGCGCTTCGGCGCCGTGGTGGTCACGAACTACCTGTGGCGCCCGCTGTTGCCGCGGCTGCTGGAGAGCCTGCAAGACGGCGGCGTGCTGCTCTATGAAACCTTCGCCGCGGGCAACGAGACGGTGGGCCGCCCGCGCAGCCCGGATTTCCTCTTGCGCCCGGGCGAGTTGCTCGACGTGGCGCGGGGCCTGCGCGTGGTGGCGTTCGAAGACGGCTTCCTGCAGGAGCCCGCGCGCTTCGTGCAGCGCATTGCCGCCGTGCGCGAAGCCCCACCCGCGCCGGACGCCGCACCGGCGCGCCGCCTTCTGTAGACCCGGCCCGGCGGGCTGCCGAAACGGGCCGGATAGAATCTCGCGATTAAAGGAAGCTTCTCTCCCATGAAACCCATCACCGGAAGCATCGTTGCACTGGTCACGCCCATGCACGAAGACGGCAGCGTGGACTACGCCGCGCTGCGCAGCCTGATCGACTGGCACATCGCCGAAGGCACCGACTGCATAGGCGTCGTGGGCACCACGGGCGAATCGCCCACGGTGTCGGTGGAGGAGCACTGCGAGATCATCCGCGTGGCCGTCGAGCAGGCCGCGGGCCGCGTGCCCATCATGGCCGGCGCCGGCGCCAACTCCACGCGCGAAGCCATTGAGCTGTCGGAGTTCGCCCGCAAGGTCGGCGCCGACTGCACGCTGCAGGTCGTTC
Organism: Azohydromonas lata; assembly: GCF_034427735.1. Lineage (NCBI taxonomy): Bacteria > Pseudomonadati > Pseudomonadota > Betaproteobacteria > Burkholderiales > Sphaerotilaceae > Azohydromonas > Azohydromonas lata. Next base: position 8,921 of record NZ_JAXOJX010000046.1, on the reverse strand, counting down.
CCTACTACAACAAGCCCACGCAGGAAGGCATCTACCGCCACTTCCGCGCCATCGCCGAGGCCGTGGACATCCCCGTGGTGCTCTACAACGTGCCCGGCCGCACCGTGGCCGATATGGCGCACGACACCGTGCTGCGCCTGGCGCAGGTGCCCGGCATCATCGGCGTCAAGGAAGCCACCGGCAACATCGACCGCGCCACGTGGCTGATCAAGCAGGCGCCGCAGGGCTTTGGCATCTACTCCGGCGACGACCCCACCGCCTTCGCCCTCATGCTGGCCGGCGGCCACGGCAACATCAGCGTCACGGCCAACGTGGCCCCGCGCGCCATGGCCGAGCTGTGCAAGGCCGCCATCGCGGGCGACGCCAAGCGCGCCGTGGAGCTGCACATGCAACTGCTGCCGCTGCACAAGCAGCTCTTCGTGGAGCCCAACCCGATTCCCGTGAAGTGGGCGCTGGCGCGCATGGGCCGTTGCGGCCCGGCGCTGCGGCTGCCGCTCACCGGCCTGTCCGAGGCGGCGCAGCCGCTGGTGGAACAGGCCCTGCGCGACAGCGGCCTGCTCTGAGCCGACCCGGCAGCCGGCTACAACGCCGGCTGCGCCGCTCTCGCCCTCCAGACCTTCCGTCCGCCGCGCGGCGGCGGCTTTTCGCGATGCCTGAAATGAACCGTCTCGTCGTCCCGTCCGCGCTCGTGCTGGCCCTTGGACTCGCCGGCTGCTCCACCATGGAAAACGCGCTGTCCGGCGACAAGCTGGACTACCGCAGCCAGGCCACCAAGACCGCGCCGCTGGAAATCCCGCCGGACCTGACCCAGCTCGCCCGCGACCAGCAGCGCTACCAGCCGCAAAACGGCCCGGTCAGCGCGGCCACCTACCAGCAGGCCGCGCCGGCCGCAGGGGCCGCCCCCACGACGGCGGCCACGCCCGCCGCGGGCGGCGCCGCCACTGCCGGCACGGGTGCCGTGGCGCCCACGCAGCTCGGCGACATGCGCATTGAGCGCGCGGGCAACGAGCGCTGGCTGGTCACCTCGGCCACGCCCGACCAGCTCTGGCCTCAGCTCGTGGCCTTCTGGCAGGAGCGCGGCTTCAACATCGCCAAGGACGATGCCCAGGCCGGCGTGATCGAGACCGAGTGGGCCGAGAACCGCGCCAAACTGCCGCAGGACTTCATCCGCCGCTCCATCGGCAAGATCTTCGACGGCGCCTATTCCACCAGCGAGCGCGACATGTTCCGCACCCGCGTGGAGCGCACCACGCGCGGCACCGAGATCACCATCACGCACCGCGGGATGGAAGAGGTCTTCGTCAGCCAGATGCGCGACCAGACCAAGTGGACCGCCCGTCCCAGCGATCCGGGCCTGGAGGCCGAATTCCTCAGCCGCCTGATGGTCAAGCTCGGCGCCAAGGAGGAAGTGGCCCGCGCCACCGTGGCCCAAGCGCCGGTGCAGGCCCCGCGCGCCCGCGCGCTTGACGGCCAGGCCGCCGCGCTGCAACTGGACGACAGCTTCGACCGCGCCTGGCGCCGCGTCGGCGTGGCGCTGGACCGCAGCGGCTTCACCGTCGAAGACCGGGACCGCACCAGCGGCCTGTACTACGTGCGCTACGTCGACCCCAAGGAAGCCAAGCGCGAGGAGCCCGGCTTCTTCAGCCGCCTCTTCGGCCGCGACGAGAAGCGCGCCGTGACGGACCGCTACCGCGTGGCCGTCAAGTCCGAGGGCAACGCCAGCACCGTGTCGGTGCAGAACGCCCAAGGCGCGCCGGACGGCGGTGAAGTCGCCAAGCGCATCGTGCAGGCGCTGCTGGACGACCTGAAGTAAGCCTTTCGCTGACTACCTCTTCCCGGCAGTACCGCGGGTGATGCGCTTCAGCAACCTGGGCAGCGGCAGCTCAGGCAATTCGACCCTGGTCGAGGCCGGCCCCGCCGGCCGGCCCACGCGGCTGCTGGTGGACTGCGGCTTCTCCATGCGCGAGCTGGGCCGGCGTCTGGCGCTGCGCGGCGTGGAGCTTGGACAGATCGACGCCGTGTTCGTCACGCACGAGCATGGCGACCACGTGGGCTGCGCCCTCACGCTGGCACGCCGCCATGGCGTGCGGCTGTGCATGAGCGCGGGCACTTGGGCCGCGCTGCGCCGCAAGGCGGGGCTGGACGAGTCCGACGCCGAGCCCGCTTTCCTGCAGGTGCTGTCCTGCGGCGACAGGCTGGACTTGGGCGCGCTGCAGCTTCAACCCTTTGGCGTGCCGCATGACGCGCGCGAGCCGCTGCAGTTGCGCGTGCACGATGGCCAGCACCACCTGGGCCTGCTCACCGACTTGGGCGAGGTGACGGACGCCGTCGCCCAAGCCCTTGGCGGCTGCGATGCCCTGCTGCTGGAAACCAATCACGACCGCGACATGCTGGCCGCCGGGCCCTATCCCTGGGTGCTCAAGCGCCGCATCAGCGGCCGCTTCGGCCACCTGGAAAACAGCCTGTCCGCCGCGCTGCTGCAGCGGCTTCACCACGCCGGGCTGCGCCACGTGGTGGCCGCGCACCTGAGCCGCCAGAACAACACGCCTGAGCTGGCCGCGCAGGCGCTGGCCGCGGCCTTGGGCACGGGCGTGCAGGACGTGCTCGTCGCCGACCCCGTGCACGGCTGCGGCTGGCTGGACCTGCACTGAACGGGCGCGCGTCACGGCGCGCTTTTCAATGTCCCCAGCGCGGCTCCCGCGTCCCGGAGCGTGCATGCGTGCGCACGAATCGTCCGGCGCCACGCCGCAAGTGAAGCGCAGGCGGCTTGTGGAGCGCATCGCGCATCCCGCTCTTCGCCCCGTCCCAGGCCGCATCCGCTCCCGGCCATAAAAAAGCCGCCCGCAGGCGGCTTCTTTTCCAGCTGTGGCTTGCAGATTACTGCGAAGCGGCAGAGGCAGCGGCGGAAGCGGCCGAAGCGGCAGCGTCGGCGGCGCCAGCAGCGGCGGAAGCGGCAGCGGAGGCAGACTCGGCGGCCGGAGCAGCGGCGGGAGCGGGAGCCGGGGCGGGGGCAGGAGCTTCTTCCTTCTTGCCGCAAGCGGTCAGGGCAGCGGCGGCAATGACGGCAGCCAGCAGGAGCGACTTGTTCATTTGTGTGTCCTCGAATTCGAAAAGTAGTCGAACAATTACCAATCGGCTGGGGTGTTCGAAGCCCCGACTCACGGGGACGCGGATCGTTACTTGTGAACCTTGTCCAACCTGAAATTATACCGTTGCACTAGGGTAGGTCCCTACTGCAACGGGCCGCTGCGCCCTTGGACGGTGCAAGCGTTGCGGCCACGCATCACTTTCGTGCCTGTAACGATTGCTGCCTTGATTGGAAGTTGAGGCCTCAAGCTTCCAGCGGCTGCACCCAGCCGGCGCAGGCCCAATCGCGGAGCAATTCGTGTGCGTCCTCGCTCAATGCGGCCACGTCGCGCGCGGACAGCCGGCCCTCGTCGGCCAGGCGGCGCATGAGCCGCGCGTCGCGCCCGCCGGCGCGGAAGGACTCGCCGTTGATGAAGACGAATTTCTCGTCATACATCATGCGGCTGCGCCGGTGCAGGGCAACGCCGCCCGCGACGTCCGCGTCCTCGTTCTGCTCGAACCACACGATGGGTTTGGGCTCGCTCAGGATCTCCCCCAGCGCCGCCTGCAGCAGCGCCGGGTCGCGCAGCGCACGCTCCAGGGCGCGGCGCGCGAAGTCCGACAGCGCCTGCGGAATCTCGCCCGGCGTGGCGGTGGCGGGCTGCTTGGGGTCGCGGTAGAGGCGGCCCTTCTCCTCCTCGTCCATGAGCTCCGGCAGGCGCTGCAGCAGCTCGCGGGCGAGGTCGTCCTCGCAGGGCACGCGGAAGCCTGCCGAGCAGGTCATGCACTCGCCGTCCACGGCCGTGCCGTCGTGGCCCCAGCGCGGGGGCAGGTAGAGCATGTCGCCGGGCTCCAGCACCACGTCCTCGGTGGGTTGGAAGTTGGCCAGCAGCTTCAGCGGCACGCCGGGCACCAGGGATTCGTCCTGCACCGGGCCTATGCGCCAGCGGCGCTTGCCCTGTACCTGAATGAGGAACACGTCGTAGTTGTCCATGTGGGCGCCGACGCCGCCGCCCTCGCTGGCCCAAGAGATCATCAGGTCGTCCAGCCGCGCCTGCGGAACGAAGCGAAAGCGCGAGAGCAACTCGTGCGCGGCCGGCACGTGGTGGTCCAGCCCCTGCACCAGCAGCGTCCAGCGCGGCTGCTTGACCGCGGGCAGTGCCTGGCGCGGCAGCGGCCCGTGGCGCAGCTTCCAGGCGTCGCCCTTGGCGACGATGACGCGGGATTCGACGTCCTCCTGCTGCGCCAGCGCGAACATGTCGGCACGGGTGATGGGCGGCGTGATGCCGGGAAGGGCCTGGCGCACCAGCAGGGGCTTTTTTTGCCAGTAGCGGCGCATGAAGGTGGCGGGGCTGATGCCGCCGAGAAGGGTCGTGGCTTGGTCAATCTGCATTCCCGGGATTGTCATGCCCGCTGTGGCATCCTCGGACGATGAACATCAACGCACCTTGCGTGGTCAGCCTCACCTGGACGCTGGCCGACGCACAAGGCCAGACCATCGACGAGCTGGCCGATCCGGTCGAATTCTTTTACGGCGGCGACGACCTCCTGCCCAAGGTCGAAGAAGCCCTGGCCGGCCATGAAACCGGCCACGAGGCCTGGCTGCACCTGGAGCCCGAGCACGCCTTCGGCGACTACAAGCCTGAGCTGGTGTGCTTCGAGGCCAGAAGCCTGTTCCCCGAGCAGGTCGAGCCCGGCATGGCCTTCGAAGGGCTGCCTGAGGGCAGCGCCACCACCGGCATGCCCGCCGACACCGTCTACATGGTCACCGAGGTGTACCCGGAGCACGTGGTGCTGGACGGCAACCACCCGCTGGCCGGCATCGCGCTGCAGCTGCACATCAAGGTGCGCGACGTGCGCGAGGCCACCGAGGAAGAAATCGAGGCCGGCAGCGTCGGCGACAGCGTGCTGGCCCTCCTGGCCCCGCCGCCCGGCGCGCCGCGCGACGAAACGCTGCACTGACAGCGCCGAAGTAAAGAGAAGGAAGTACAGGCATGAGTTCCGGCATCCAATGGGACCTGTTCCTCGCCGCTGCCACGGCGCTGGCCCTCACGCCGGGGCCGGACATGATTTACGTCGTCTCGCGCGCGCTGGCGCAGGGCCGCAAGGCGGCGCTGATCTCCGCGGCCGGGCTGACGCTGGGCGTGGCGGCCCACACCTTCTTCGCTGCCTTCGGCGTGACGGTGCTGCTGCAGACCTCGGAGATCGCCTTCACGGCGCTCAAGGTCGCGGGCGCCTGCTATCTGCTGTGGATGGGCGTGCAGCTGTGGCGCGCGGCGCCGAGCATGGACATCCACGCCGCGTCTGACCGCCTGGGCCCTCGCGCCCTCTTCCTGCAAGGCGCCCTCTCTGCGCTGCTCAACCCCAAGCTGGCCCTGTTTTTCCTGGCCTTCCTGCCGCAGTTCGTCCCGGCCGACAGCGCCTCGCCGGCGCTGGACACGGTGCTGCTGGGCCTGGCCTTTGGCGCCATTGGCGTGCCGGTGCAGGCCGTGGCGGGCTGGGTGGCCGGATCGTTGAGCCAGGCGCTGCGCCGCAACCCGCGCGCGGTGGTGAGCACCTTCCGCTTCAGCGGCGCGCTCATGCTCATCCTGGGCTTGAGGCTGCTGGTGTCGCCGCGCTGACAGCGCTTTCCCGACGCGAAAAAGCCGGCCCGCGGGCCGGCTTTTTCATTGGGCGGCGCCTGGCGGCTCAAGCCGCCTTGGCCGCCTGCCCCGGCTCATCCGCCTCGCCCTGCTCCGGCGCCGTGATGGGCCCCTTGCCGCTGAAGCGGTCCAGCGCGAGGTAAATCACCGGGGTGATGTAGAGCGTCACGGCCTGCGAGAACACCAGGCCGCCCACCACCGCCAGGCCCAGCGGCTGGCGCAGCTCGGCGCCGGCGCCTATGCCCAGCGCGATGGGCAGCGCGCCCATGAGCGCGGCCAGCGTGGTCATCATGATGGGACGAAAGCGCAGCACGCAGGCCTCGCGTATCGCCTCCACCGGCTTCATGCCGCGCTCGCGCTGCGCCTCCAGCGCGAAGTCGATCATCATGATCGCGTTCTTCTTGACGATGCCTATGAGCAGCAGGATGCCGATCGTGGCGATGATGGTCAGGTCCTGGCCGAAGAACTTGAGCATCAGCAGCGCGCCCACGGCGGCCGAGGGCAGGCCCGCCAGGATGGTCAGCGGGTGGATGTAGCTCTCATACAGCACGCCCAGCAGCACGTAGATCACCAGCAGCGCCGCCACGATCAATATCGCCTGGCTGCCCTGCGAGCTCTTGAAAACGGCCGCGTCGCCGCCGTAGCGGGTGATGATGGATTCGGGCATCCCTATGGCCGTGCGGTAGCCCTCCAGCTTCTCCGTCGCGTCGCCCAGCGCCACGCCGGGGGCGAGGTTGAAGGACACCGTCACCGCCTGCAGCTGGCCCACGTGGTTGACCGAGATGGGCCCCACCGTGCGAGAGACGGTGGCGAAGGCCGACAGCGGCACCAGCGTGCCGCCGGCGGAGCGCACGTAGATGCGCGAGAGGTCCGCCTCGTCCTCCTTGGCCTGCGGCGCCGCCTCCATGATCACCTGGTAGTTGTCGGTGTTGGTGTAGATGGTGGAGACCTGCCGCTCGCCAAACGCGCTGTAGAGCGCGGTGCGCACGGCGTCTATGGACACGCCCAGCGTGTTGGCGCGGTCGCGGTCGATGGACAGCGAGGCCTGCAGCCCGCGCAGTTGCGCGTCGCTGGTGACATCGCGGAACAGCGCATCGCCACGCAGCTTTTCCTGCAGCTTGGTGGCCCATTCGTAGATCTCGCCGGCCTGCACGCTTTGCAGGATGTACTGGTACTGCGCCTTGCTGGAGCGGCCGCCGAGCTGCAGGTTCTGCACCGGGCGCATGTAGACGGTGATGCCCGCCACCGTGCGCAGCTTGCGCCGCAGGCCCTCCACCACTTCCTTCATGCTCGCGCGGTCCTTGCGCGGCTTGAGGTTGACGAACATGCGGCCGGTGTTGGTGGTGTTGCCGCCGCCGCCCAGGAAGGAGTTGACGCTGAGCACGTTGGGGTCGTCGCGGATGATGGCCGCCGCGCGCTCCTGCAACTGCACCATGCCCTGGAAGGAGATGTCCTCTGCGGCTTCCGTGCTCACCGAGAGCTGGCCGATGTCTTCCTCGGGGAAGAAGCCCTTGGGAATGGTCATGAACAGCCAGACCGTGGCCACCAGGGTGCCCAGCGCCACCAGCATCACCACGCCGCGGAACTTGAGCGCGGCGTCCAGCGTGCGGCTGTAGACGCGCAGCACGGCATCGAAAGCGTGCTCGAAGCCGCGCACCAGCAGCCCGGGCGGCTTCTTGTGCGCCTCGTCGCTCAGGAAACGGCTGGCCAGCATCGGCACCAGCGTGAGCGACACGAAGGCCGACACCACAATGGCCAGCGACACCACCACGGCGAACTCGTGGAACAACAGCCCAATCACCCCGGGCATGAAGAAGATGGGGATGAAGACCGCGATCAGCGAGGTGGAGATGGAGATGATGGTGAAGCCCACCTCGCGCGAGCCGCGCAGCGCGGCCTGGAAGGGCGGTACGCCCTTCTCCACGTGGCGGATGATGTTCTCCAGCATCACGATGGCGTCGTCCACCACCAGGCCCACGGCCAGCGTCAGGCCCAGCAGCGAGATGTTGTCCAGCGAGTAGCCCAGCCCCCACAGCAGTGACAGCGCGCCCACCAGCGACACCGGCAGCGACAGCGACGGGATGACGGTGGCCACGAAGCGGCGCAGGAACAGGAAGATCACCAGCACCACCAGCACCACCGTGCCCAGCAGCGTGAGGTTGACGTCGTGCAGCGCCTCGCGGATGGACACCGAGCGGTCGTTGACCAGGCTCACTTTCACCGACTGCGGCAACTGCTCCTGGAACCCCGGCAGCGCCGCCTTGATGGAGTCCACCACCCGCACCGTGTTGGCGTCGGGCTGCCTTTGAATGGCCAGCGTGATGGAGCGCTCGCCGTTGAAGCTGTTGAAGTTGCGGACGATCTCGTAGCTGTCCTCGACCTGCGCCACGTCGCGCAGCCGCACGGCGTTGCCGTTGCGGCTGGCAACGATCACTTCCGAGAACTCGGCCGCGTTGCGCAACTGGCGGTTGGCCTGCAGCGTGAGCGTCTGGCTCGTCCCTTCCAGCGTGCCCACGGGCGTGTTGGCGTTGGCCGCGCGCAGGGCGCTGGCGACTTCGTCCAGGCCGATGTTGCGGGCGGCAAGCTGGTCCGGCAGCACGCGCACGCGCACGGCAAAGCGCTTCTGGCCGTAGATGTTCACCTGCGCCACGCCGGGCAGCGTGGACAGCGTCGGGGAGATGAGGTGCTCGGCGTAGTCGTTGAGGTCTTGCAGGCTCAGCGCGGGCGAGGTCAGCGCCAGCAGCAGCACGGGGGCGTCGGCGGGGTTGACCTTGCGGTAGGACGGCGGCTGCGTCATGTCCTGCGGCAACTGGCGCTGCGCGCGCAGCAGCGCGGCCTGCACGTCCACGGCGGCGGCGTCGATGTCGCGGCCCTCGTCGAACTCCAGCGTCACCGAGGTGTTGCCCAGCGTGCTGGTGGAGCTGATGACGTTCAGGCCCGGAATGGTCTGGAACTGCTTTTCCAGTTGCAGCGCCACCGAGGTGGCCATGTTCTCGGGGCTGGCGCCGGGCAGCGAGGCCGAGACGTTGATGACGGGCGTGTTGTAGCTGGGCAGTGCCGCCACCGGGATGCGGCCATAGGCCAGCACACCGGCCACGACGATGGCCAGGTTGAGCAGCACCGTCATCACCGGACGGCGAATGAACAGCTCCGACAGGTTCACCGCAGCGCCTCCGCCTGCGACGCCGCCGTGGCCCTGTCTCTTATACACAT
>NZ_JAXOJX010000045.1:0-67884 GCF_034427735.1 Azohydromonas lata | reverse complement strand
GGCCACGGCCATGCGCCGCGCGCCATGGCGGTCCACCAGGCGCCCGGCCGGCACGCCGGCCAGCGCCGCCACCACGGGCCCGCCCGCCAGGGCCAGGCCCACGCGGGCCGCGTCCAGGCCCAGCGCCTGGCCCAGGTAGAAGGGGCCCACCACCATCGTCGCCATCACCACGGTGGACACGAGCAGGCTCGTGGTGAAGCCCACGCGCAGCACCGGATCGCGCAAGTACGCCAGCCGCACCAGGGGCGACGCCGTTCGCGCCTGCGCCGCCATGAACAGGGCCAGACCCGCCGCGGCGCCCAGGGCCAGCAGCAGGTTGAACGCGCCGAACGCCCCATCTCGCGCCGTCATCGCCAGCGCGTAGGCCGACAGCGCCAAGGCCAGCAGCACGGTGCCGCGGCCATCGAAACGGCCACCGTCCGCGCCCGCGGCGCGCCGGTCATGGGGCAGGTACCGCCAGGCCAGGCCCAAGGCCAGCAGGCCCAGCGGCACCTTGGCCAGGAACAGCGCCGGCCAGCCCAGGCCCGCCAGCAGCACGCCGCCCAGCGTCGGCCCAAGCGCCGTGCCCAGGGCGGAGGCCGTGCCCAGCAGCCCCATGGCCCGCCCGGCCTGCGACTTGGGCACGGCATCGCGCACCATGGCCATGGACAGCGCCATCAGCACCGCCGCACCCAGGCCCTGGACCGCCCGCGCCGCCACCAGCAGCGCCAGCGACGGGGCCATGCCGCACAGCGCCGAAGCGGCCGTGAACACCGCCAGCCCAAGCAGCAGCAAGCGGCGCCGCCCAAGCAGATCGCCCAGCCGCCCGGCCCCCACGACCAGCGTGGTGTTGGCCAGCAAGTAGGCCAGCACCACCCACTGCACCTGCTGGAACGGGGCCGCGAAGGCTTGGGCGAAATGCGGCAGCGCCACGTTGGCGATGCTGGTGCCCAGCGCCGGCAGCAGCGCACACAGCGCCAGCACCCAGGGCACCGCGCCGCCCGACGTGAAAGCGCCTGCCGCCGCGGCGGCGCGCTCGGGGCCTGCGGATGTCTGCTCCATGAACTCTTCTCCTGACCGCCTCCGGAAAGCGGAAGCTGCCGCAACGATAGGCAGGGGTCCGACATGGCGGAAGGCGCAGCAAACGCACTTCATTCGTGCATGCAGCGCCATGCCGGCGCCGGTATGCTGGAGCGCATGACCCGCCCCGACCTGAACCTGCTCGTCGTCCTTGACGTCCTGCTTGCGCAAGGCAGCGTGGCGGGCGCGGCCCGGCAACTGCATCTGAGCCCCTCGGCCATGAGCCGGACCCTGGCGCGGCTGCGCGAGGCCACGGGCGACCCGCTGCTGGTGCGCGCCGGGCGGGGCCTGGTGCCGTCGCCGCGCGCGCTGGCCCTGCGCGAGCAGGTGCGCCGCATCGTGCAGGACGCCGAAGCCGCCCTGCGCCCGGCCGCGGCGCCAGACCTGGCCAGGCTGGTGCGCACCTTCACGCTGCGCAGCAGCGACGGCTTCGTGGAGACCTTCGGCCCGCCGCTGCTGGCGCGCCTGGGCGCCGAGGCGCCCGGCGTGCGGCTGCGCTTCGTCCCCAAGCTGGACAAGGACAGCGCGCCGCTGCGCGAGGGCGCGGTGGACCTGGAAACCGGCGTGGTCAACCGCGCGATGGGCCCGGAAGTGCGCGTGCAGGCGCTGCTGCGCGACCGCTTCGTCGGCGCCGTGCGCGAAGGCCACCCGCTGGCGCAGGGCGAGATCACGCCGGCGCGCTATGCGGCCAGCCGCCACGTGCTCCTGTCCCGCCGCGGGCAGGCACGGGGGCCCGTGGACGAGGCGCTGGAACCGCTGGGCCTGCGGCGCGACTGGTCGGCCACCGTGGGCGGCTTCTCCGCGGCGCTTGGGCTGGCGCGGCACACGGACCTCGTGGCCACCGTGCCCGCGCGCCACACCGCCGCGCTGCGCGTCGGGCTGTTCACGTTCGAGCTGCCGGTGCAGGTGCCGGAGATCACGGTGTCGCTGCTGTGGCACCCGCGCATGGACGGCGATGCGGCCCACCGCTGGCTGCGCGAGCGGGTGCGGGAGGCCTGCGCCGAGGCGGCCTGAGGCAGGAGGCGGCCGGCGTCAGCCCTGCACGCCGACCGGCGGCTGCGTGCGCTGCCGGTAGTCGCTGGGCGACAGGCCGGTCTGGCGCTTGAAGAAGCGGCAGAAGTAGGCCGGGTCCTGGAAACCCAGCTCGAAGGCCAGGCGCGACACGGGCGCGGCCACGTGCACCAGGCGCCGGCAGGCCTCGCGCGCCAGCCGCGCGTGCAGCAAGGCCTGGGCATTGCAGCCGGTCTCGGCGCGCACCATGCGGTTGAGCCGCTCCGTGGACAGGCCCAGGCGCTCGGCGTAGCGCGACACCGGCCAGTGCTCCCGGTAGTGCGACTCCATCAGCACCACCCAGCGCGTATAGAGCGACTGCAGCGCGCCCGCGCGCGGGCGCCGCGTGCCGGCCTGCGCGTCGCGCCGGTCGAGCTGCGCCAGCCGCCACACCAGCGCCCGCCCAAGCCAGCCCGGCACCGGATCGTTGTCGCCGCAAGCTTCGTGCTCGGCGAACAGCGCATCGAACAGCGCCTGCAGCCGCGCCACCTCCGGCGCATCGGCGGCCGGCGCCAGCGCCCGCGGCGCGGCGAACAGGGCCTGCAGCGCATCGCCCACGCGCGCGCCGTCGCCCTCGGCCAGCAGCGTGGCGTTCACCGTGAACACGTAGCCGTCGCAGTCCGGCGAGAAGCGAAACGCATGCGCCACGCCGGGCGGGATCACGAAGGCCATGGGCCCTTGGCCCAGGCTGCGTGATTCGTCCAACACCGCCTCCACCTGCCCGGCGCGCAGCCACAGCACCTGGTGCAAACCCTGGTGCACGTGGGCATGGATCTCCCAGTCGTAGAGCCGGCTGCGCGAGTGGATGGATTCGATGTGCAGCAGCGGCGCATTCGGCGCGCCGGCCTCGCCGTACAGCGAGAAGGCCGGCAGGGCGGACGAGGGGGTGCGGCGGCGGTGGCGGCGCGGCGCCGGCAAGGCGGAAGTCATGTGCGCAGGAAAGGCAGGGGGCGGCAAGGGCACGTCAAAAGTGCAAGCCATCACGGTACTTCGTCCACTCGGCGCGGTGCCGTGTCCACCAACAATTCGCCTGCCCCAAATCAAACAAAGCCAAGGAGACCAGGCCATGTTCCGTTTCGACCCCTACTCGCCGGCCATCGATGCCGACCCCTTCCCGGCCTACAAGCGGCTGCGCGACGAGTTTCCCTGCTTCTGGAGCGAGGAGGCGCAGATGTGGGTGCTCTCGCGCTACGCCGACATCGTCTCGGCCGGGCAGGACTGGCAGACCTATTCCTCGGCCAGCGGCAACCTCATGACCGAGCTGCCCGGCCGGGCCGGCGCCACCTTGGGCACCACCGATCCCCCGCGCCACGACCGCCTGCGCGGCCTGATCCAGCACGCGTTCATGAAGCGCAACCTGGAGAGCTTGGGCGAGCCCATACGCGCCATCGCCCGCGAGGCGGCCGAGGAGCTGCGCGGCCGCGCCAGCTTCGACTTCAAGGACTTCTCGGCCAAGTTCACCGTGCGCGTGCTCATGGCGGCGCTGGGCCTGCCCATGGGCGCCGAGGCGACCGTTGACGAGCAGACCGTGCGCGAGAACGCGGTGCTGATGGTGCAAAGCGATCCCGCCACCCGCACCAAGGGGCCGCAGCACCTGGCGGCCTTCGAGTGGATGAAGCGCTACGCCGCCGACGTCATCGCGCTGCGCCGCGCGCAGCCGCGCAACGACCTCATCTCCAACTTCGCGCAGGCCGAGATCGACGGCGACCGCCTGAGCGAGGCCGAGGTGCTGCTGACCACCACCACGCTCATCATGGCCGGGGTGGAGTCCTTGGGCGGCTTCATGATGATGTTCGCGCTCAACCTGGCGGACCACCGCGACGCGCGCCGCGCCGTGGTGGCCGACCCCGCGCTGCTGGCCGACGCCGTCGAGGAGTCGCTGCGCTTCAACACCTCGGCGCAGCGCTTCAAGCGCCGGCTGATGAAGGACGTGGCGCTGCACGGCCAGACCATGCGCGCGGGCGACTTCGTCTGCCTGGCCTACGGGGCGGGCAACCGCGACGAGCGCCAGTACCCCAACCCCGACGTCTACGACATCGCGCGCAAGCCGCGCGGCCACCTGGGCTTCGGCGGGGGCGTGCATGCCTGCCTGGGCACGGCCATCGCCCGGCTGTCGGTGCGCATCGCCTTCGAGGAGTTCCACAAGGTGGTGCCGGACTATGGGCGGGTGCATGCGCAACTGGCGTGGATGCCCTCCTCCACCTTCCGCAGCCCGCTGGCGCTGGAGCTGGCGCCGCAATAAGCCCGGCAGGCCGGCCGCGGCGTGCGCGCCGCGGCCGGCGCACCTTCCTACCTACGAGAGAGACATTCCATGGCCCTGATCAACATCGTCGAGCCCGCCGGCCACAGCGTCGCCCTGGACGTGCCGGACGGCTGGAGCATCATGCAGGCCGCCACCGCGGGCGGCGTGGACGGCATCCTCGGCGAGTGCGGCGGCTCCTGCGCCTGCGCCACCTGCCATTGCTACGTGGACGAGCGGCTGATGGCCGAGCTGCCGCCGGCCCAGGACAACGAGCTGGGCATGCTGGAGCACGTGGTGGCCGAGCGCCGGCCCAACAGCCGCCTGGCCTGCCAGATCAAGGGCAGCGCCGCGCTGGCCGGCGCCACCATCACGCTGCCGGAGTGCCAGGAGTGAGCAGGCCCCCCGTGGCGGCCGGCGAGAGCGTCGTCATCGTCGGCGCCGGCCAGGCCGGCACGCTCACGGCCGAGGCGCTGCGCGGCGCGGGCCACACCGGCGCCATCACGCTGTTGGGCGACGAGCCCTGCGGCCCCTACCACCGCCCGCCCCTGTCCAAGGCCTGGCTGGCCGGCGAGCTGAGCGACGCCCAGCTCATGCTGCGCGCGCCGCAGATGCTGGAGAAGAAGCAGATCGCGCTGCGCACTGGCGTGCGCGTGCTTGGCCTGGACCGTGCGCGGCAGCTCGTCCACCTGGACGACGGCAGCGCGCTGCCCTACGCCGGCCTGGTGCTGGCCACCGGCGCGGCGCCGCGCACGCTGGCGCTGCCCGGGGCACAGGCGCCCAACGTGCTGGCGCTGCGCTCGCGAGACGACGCCGGGCGCATGGCCGCGGCGCTGGAGCGCTGCGCCGCCGCGGGGCTGCCGGTGGCCGTGATCGGCGGCGGCTTCATAGGCCTGGAAGTGGCGGCCACGGCGCGCAAGAAGGGTTTACGGGTGACGGTGCTGGAGGCCGCGCCGCGCCTGCTGGGCCGGGTGCTGGCGCCGCTGCTGTCGGACTGGTTCGCCGCGCTGCACCGCGGCCACGGCGTGGAGCTGGTGCTGGACGCGCGCATCGAGCGCATCGCCACCGAAGGCGAAGGTGGCGAGGCCGTGGCCGTGCAGCTCGCCGACGGCCGGCGCCTGCCCTGTGGCCTCGTGGTGCTGGGCGTGGGCGTGAGCGCCAACGACGCGCTGGCGCGCGAAGCGGGGCTGGCCTGCGAGGGCGGCATCGTGGTGGATGCCTGCGCGCGCACGGCCGACCCGCGCATCGTGGCCGCGGGCGACTGCACCGCGCGGCGCCTGGCGGACGGCGGCCTACTGCGGCTGGAGTCGGTGCACAACGCCACCGAGCAGGCCAAGTCCGCCGCCGCCGCGCTGCTTGGGCAGGAGCGGCCCTTCACGGCCACGCCCTGGTTCTGGTCCGACCAGTACGAACGCAAGCTGCAGATGGCCGGGCTGTCGGCCGGCGCCGACGCCTGGGTGCTGCGCGGCGAGCTGGGCGGCGCGGCCTTCTCGGTATGCCATTACCGCGCCGACAGGCTCGTGGCCGTGGACTCGGTTAACGACGCCCGCACGCACCTGCTGGCGCGCAAGCTGCTCGACGCCGGCGTGTCGCCCACCGCGGCGCAGGCCGCTGATACGGGGCTGGACCTCGGTGGGCTGCTCGCGCGCTGACCTTCGCCTGGTTGCCCCGCAGCGCCTGGCGTCCGTTGCAAGCGGCGTTGCCGTGCCGCTTGCGCCGGGACACGGCGCGGCGCGGCGCGCCGCCCAGGGATTATTGACCCTTGTTCTTCAAACGCCGCCAGCACAGTAAGTACATACTGATTTAAAACTCGACAAGAAATTATCAAGAATTGATTTTGATCACGAAACAGCAAGGTGAGCCTTGCTGTTTCTTCAGCGGCACACTATTTTTTTCTTATGGACGCCCTTAGGGCACGCCACCATTATTTTCATGATTTGAGGGGCACGCCATGAGATTCCACATGCTCGTCCTGAGGCTGTTTGCAGCCTTACGAAATCTATTGCGATTCTTATTGCCAAACGTACCCCAAACCGCACTGCCAACCTTACTGCTTCCCTTATTACTGGCCGGTTGCGGCGGCGGCACCGAGGTGGGCAGCGTGGACCGGCTTGAATTCCCCGCCACGCTGGAGCCTCATGTTCAGGCCGAAGCCGGCATGGGCACCGTCAAATGGAATCCAGGCCATTACATGGCATTTGCCGCCGACGTAGAGGACAGCGACGTCCACGCCGGCCTTGACGAAATCCAGGATTTGCCCTTTGTAAAAGGCATGGTGCTGCGCGTCTTCTGGCGCCAGTTGGAGCCGCAAAAGGACGTCTACGATTTCAGCCGGATCGATCGATATATGGCGCTGGCCGCGGCACATAACAAGCGCTTTGGCCTGCTGTTGACCACCAAGAATTTCATCGCCGGCAAGGCCGCGCCGGACTACCTGAAGGCGCCATGGTTCGACGGCGGCGTCTTCGAGGTCGCCAAGTTCAAGGGCACCGTAGGGGACAACATCACGCTGTGGGACAGCAATACCTATTACCGGCTGGCCCGCCTGGTCAAGGCACTGGCCGCGCGCTACGACGCCAACCCCTGGTTCGAAGTGCTGATCATCAACGAGACGGCTTTTGGCCGCCCGGTGATTCCGGTGACCGATGTGCAGAAGGCCAGTTTTTACGACAACCTGATCCGGGTAGATGCCATCGCGCGCCAGGCATTTTCCCACACCGTGGTGATCCAGTATGTCAATTTCCCCCCGCCGTATACGCGGCAAGTGGTTGCAAACCTGCTGGACAAGGGCGTAGGCATTGGGGGGCCCGACGTGTTTCTCAACGACGCGGACCACGAACGGCTGGTCTACCCGCCCATTGTGCAGGCCAGCGGCAAGGTACCGGTGGGCATGCAGGTGGAATCGGATTGTTATTACGCGAGGTCTCTGGGCGGGCCATGGGATCCGCCGCCGGCGCGCGAGCTCTACGATTTCGCACACAACCGCCTGCACAGCAATTATGTTTTCTGGCACCGCGTTTTGGAGACGGCTTATCGGCCTTGGGAAAAGGTGCTAGCCATGTTCCGTTCACCGGAGTTTCCGGCGACTGGCGCGGGCGGGCTGGAAACTGCTTGCCCGACCATTTATGCACGGTGCATGGCGCAGTGAGGTTCGAGCCGGCCTGGCTCAACAGCCGGCTGGAGCGCGGCGTGCGCCCGTGCTGAGGGCGCCCTCCTGGCGCATCGCACGCCTGGGGCCGGTGGCTGGCGCGGTGAGGGCCGGCGCCTTTGACATCGCGCGCTAGGCGGCTTGCACGGCAGGCAGCAGCAGCCGGGCCTCCAGGCCCTTGCCCGCCCTTGGCATGAGCTGGAGCCGGCCGCCATGGCGTCGGGCGATCGACTCGACGATGGACAGGCCCAGGCCGCTGCCGGTGCTGCCGCCATGGCGGCGCCAGAAGCGCCGCGGCGCCTGCTCGCACTCCTGCACCGTCATTCCCGGCCCTTCGTCGAGCACGCTGAACGCCACGCCGGCGTCCAGGCCGGCAAGGCGCAGGACCACCGCGGTACCGGGCGGCGCATGCCTCAAGGCGTTGTCCAGCAGGTTGCGCAGCGCGCACACCAGCAGCGGCAGCGGCACGGGCACCGAGACGTGCACCTGCGCGTCCTCCAGCGTGACGCGGCCCGACGCGGCGACCGCGGCGTCGGCGATGGCCAGCCGTGCCGCCTCCTGTGCGTCCGCCTGCGCAACGGCTTGCGTGTGGGCCTGGCCGTCCAGCCGCGCCAGCAGCAGCAGTTGGTCCAGGGTGTGCTGCAGCCGCGCAACGCCGCTCTCGGCGTTGCCCAGAGCCTGCGCCGTGGTGTCATCGATGTCGCGGTCCCGGCATGACAGGCGCAGCACCTGCAGGTGGGTCTTGATCGCGGTCAGCGGCGTGCGCAGCTCGTGGGCCGCATCGTCGGTGAAGCGCCGCTCGCGCGAGATGGCCTCCTGAACGCGTTGCAGCAGGTGGTCCACGGTGGCCATGAGCGGGCGCAGCTCGGCTGGCGCGTCTATGGGCGGCAACGGGGTGTGCGCGTCGGCCGGCCGGTCCGCCAGCACCCGGCGCATCCGCTCCAGCGGCCGCAGCCCGTGACCCACGCCCAGCCACAGCAGCCCCAGGCTGCCGCCCAGCGCGATCACGAAAGGCACAGCCGCGGACAGCGCCACCTCGCGCAGCAGCCGCGTGCGCACGTCCAGCCGGTCGGCCGTGGCGATGCGCAGCCCCTTCTCCTCCAGCACGTAAGTGCGCCAGGGCTTGCCGCCGAACACCTGCGTGCCGTAGCCCGCTGCCGCCGCCTGCAGCCCCGGGCTCGAACCCGTGCGGGCAATCGTCTGCGGCGGCTGCCACACCTCGCCGCGCACCAGGCTCACCTCGCAGGCCAGCCCGTCGCGGCCGATCACGTCCAGCGCGGCAGCGTCGGCGGCGCCGGCACGCAGCCGCTCGGCCGGCAGTTGCGCCACCAGCCCCGCCACCATGCGCGCCGAGGCGGCCAGCCGCTCGTCCAGTGCCGTGCGCAGCTCCTGGCGCACGTCCAGGAACATCCACACCGCCACCGCGCTCCACAGCGCCGCCAGCGACAGCGCCAGGGTCGCCACCAGGCGCGCGCGCAGCGTCTTCATTGCACGTCCTCCGCACGGCCCAGCCGGTAGCCCAGCCCGCGTACCGTCTCGACGATGCCGGCGCCGAGCTTGCGCCGCAGGTGGTGGATGTGCACGTTCACGGCGTTGCTCTCGATCTCGGTGCCGAAGCCGTAGAGGCTGTCCTGCAACTGATCGGCGCTGAGGATGCGCCCCGGGTTGTGCAGCAGGGTGCTCAGCAGCGCCAGCTCGCGCCGCGACAGCTCCACGGGCTTTGCGCGCAGCCACGCCTGGCCGCTGGAGGCCTGCAGGCGCAGCGCCCCGTGCTCGATGGCGTCGCTGGCGCGCCCGCTGACGCGACGCAGCAGCGCATGCAGGCGCGCGTGCAGTTCGTCGAGGTCGAACGGTTTGACCAGGTAGTCGTCGGCTCCGGCGTGCAGGCCGGCGACGCGGTGCTCCACCGCGTCGCGTGCCGTGAGCACCAGCACCGGTATGCGCACGCCCTGCGCACGCCAGCGCGCCAGCACGCCCATGCCGTCCTCGTCAGGCAAGCCCAGGTCCAGCACGCAGACGTCGAAGTCCGACGCCGCCAGCGCCGCGCGGGCCTTGGAGGCCGTGTCCACGTGATCGACCGTGAGGCCGAGCAGGCGCAGTCCGGCCACGATGCCGCTGGCCACCAGGGGATCGTCCTCGATCAGCAAGACACGCAAGCGCAACTCCAAAAACAGCAGCAGGACAGGCGAGCGACTGTTGCCGCATTCGATGAAGCCAGCGTTAACGCCCCGTTAATCGGTGCGGCCAAGCATGCGTTGCATTCCAACGACGCCCCTTGGCGCCTGTGAGTTCCATGCCCGCTGCTCGACACCTGCTCGCCCGCCTTGCCGCCGCCTGTGGCCTGGGACTGTTCCTGGGCTGGTGCTGGCCCGCGTTGGGCGCGCAAGAGTTCCTGACGGCCGAGCAGGCCTTCAGGCTCGAAACCGTCAGCCTCGAAGCCGGGCGGGCCCGGCTGCAATGGCGCATCGCGCCGGGCTACTACCTCTACCGCGAGCGCTTCGCGGTCAGCGCCTTGCCTTCGGGGCAGCCGCTGCAGCCGGCGCTGCCGCCAGGCGAGCGCAAGGACGATGCGAACTTCGGCGTCGTGGAGGTCTACCACGGCGGTGTGGCGATGCAGCTCGATGCGGCGGGCGCCGACGCCTTGCGCGTGACGTGGCAAGGTTGCGCCGAGGCCGGGTTGTGCTATCCGCCCCAAACCCGCACCGTGCAGTTCGCCGCAACCGCTCCTGCGGCATCCGTGGCGCCCGGCACTGCAGCGCCCGCGCCGCTGGCGCTGCTGTTGTGGGGCGCCCTGCTGCTGGGGGCGGCTGCCGGCGCCTCTGACCCCTGGCGCCCGCTGCCGCTGGGCGTGGCGTCGGCGCGTCCGGCGGCCGAGCTCCGCTTCGAGCCGGTGGCCAGCATCGACGAGCTGCACGCCCGGGTGGCGGCCGCCCGCGCCGAGGGGCGCGCGACGATGGTGGACTTTCATGCCGACGGGTGCATCTCGTGCAAAGCCATCAAGCGCGAGGTCTTCGCCGACGCGCAGGTGCAGCAGGCGCTGGCCGGCATGGTGCTGCTGAGCGCGGACGTCACGGCCAACGACGCGCACCACCAGGCGCTCATGCGCACGCTGCAGGTGGCCGGCCCGCCCACGGTGCTGTTCTTCGATGCCCAGGGCCGCGAGCAGCGCTCGGCGCGGCTGGTGGGCGAGTTCGATGCGGCGCAGTTGCTGCAGCGTCAAGCCGCCGCCCGCCGCAAGCCATCTGTCGTCCAGGAGCAGCCCGCATGACGCAGGTCCTGCAGTTGGGCCCCCTGGCCTTGTCCCTCGGCGTGCTGCTGACCGTGGCTGCCCTGGCCGTGGGCCACCAGGTGGGCATGCGCCTGGGCCGGCGCGCAGGCCTCGACGTGGAACGCGTGCTGTGGCGCATGTTGCTGGTGGGCCTGGCGGTGTCGCGGCTGGCCTTCGTGCTGCAGTGGCGCGGCGCCTATCTGGCCGAGCCGCTGTCCATCCTCGACATCCGCGATGGCGGCTGGGAGCCGGGATGGGGCCTCGCGGCGGCCTGCCTTCATGGCTTGCATGCGGTGCGCCACCAGGGCGCGCTGCGCCGCAGCGTGGTCGCCACCGTGCTGGCAACCGGCGCGACGCTGGTCGCCGGCCACCTGGCGCTGCTGTGGGTTGCGCGTCCCGCCCAACCGTTGCCCGCGCTGGCCTTGCGCTCGCTGGACGGCGCCACCGTGCCGCTGGCGAGCTTCGGCGGCCGGCCCACCGTGATCAACCTCTGGGCCACCTGGTGCCCGCCTTGCCGACGCGAGATGCCGGTGCTGCAGCAGGCACAGCAAGCGCATCCGGACCTGAACTTCGTGTTCGTGAACCAGGGAGAGGCTGCGCAGCTCATCGAGCGCTACCTCCGGCGCCAGGGGCTGGAGCTGCGCCACGTCCTGGTCGACGAGCGTCAGCAAGCCGGCCTCGCATTGGGCCGGCAGGCACTGCCCACCACCTTCTTCTTCGACGCCCAGGGGCGCTTGGCCGGCACCCGCGTGGGCGAGCTCTCGGCCGCCACGCTGGCACGGCAGCTCCAGCAGCTACGCCAAGCGTCCTCCCTCACCGGACCCACCACCCCATGACAATCTCCACGCTTTCCAAGACCCGCGGGCTCACGCGCCGACACCTGGGGTCGTGCCTGCTGGCCGCGTTCAGCCTGGGCTGGTCCACGGCCTCGCCGGCACAGGGCACGGACGCAGCCGCCAGCCGCGAGGTCCGGGCGCAGTTGGGCCAGAGCCGCTGGATCGCCGACGGGCGCGACGATGCGCCGCGCAAGGTCTACGTCTTCACCGACCCCAACTGCCCCTTCTGCGCCAAGTTCTGGGCGGATGCGCGCCCCTGGGTGGACAAGGGCAAGGTGCAGTTGCGCCACGTCATCGTGGGCATCCTCACGCCCACCAGTGCCGGGCGGGCCGCGGCACTGCTGAGCGCGGCCGACCCGGTGGCCGCGCTGGCCGCGCATGAGCGCGCCCACGCCGGGCCCACGCAGCAGGCCCTGGCCACCGGCACCCGCCCCAGGCCCCTGGGCGAGGCGGGCGTGAAGCCGCTGTTCAGCGTCCCGGCCGCGGTGAAGGCGCAGCTCGACGCCAACGCAACGCTCATGGCGGCCTACGGGTTGCAGGCCACGCCGGCTGCGGTCTGGCTCAACGACAAGGGCCAGGTCCAGGCGCGCCAGGGCATTCCCGACGGCGCGCTGGCCAGGGTCCTCGGACCCGAGTGACGCGGGCCTCAAGCGCCGCCGCTTCCGGCGGCATGACCCACCCGGCAGGCATCTCCCGTGAGCACCGCCCCAGGACCACCCGGCGCTGCGCATCCCGCTAGCCGAAACCACCCCTGCGCATCGCGTTGTCGTTGCCATCGCAACAAGCTTTATTCCCACACGGACGAGGAGACAGCACCATGAAGACGATCTTGTGCATGACCGCCCTGGCATTGGCGAGCACAGCCCCCCTGGCGGCCGCCCCCGGCATCAAGGACGCCGCGGCCTACGACGTGTCCAAGCTGCCTGACGACCCCTATGGCCGCCTTGTGCGCTACGGCAAGGAGCTCACCGAGAAGACGCCGGCGTACCTCGGACCCGAGGCGAAGAACGCGAAGCTGCGCTACGCCGGCAACAACCTCGCCTGTGCCTCCTGCCACGAGGCGGCCGGCACCAAAAGCTTCGCCATTCCCTGGGTCGGCGCGCATGCCACGTTCCCGCAGTACCGCGCACGTGAGGACGCCGTCAGCACGCTGCAGGAGCGCGTCAACGGCTGCATGGAACGCAGCATGAACGGCAAGCCGCTGCCGCTGGACGGTCAGGAGATGAAGGCCTTCATGGCCTACATGCACTTCCTTTCCAGGGACGTGCCGGTCGGCGCCCGCGTCGAAGGCCAGGGATTGCCCGCGTTCAGCCCGCCGGCACGACGCGCCGACACCCAGGCTGGCGCCCAGGTGTATGCGGGCAAGTGCGCGAGCTGCCACGGGGCTGACGGTGCCGGCGTGCGCGCGGGCCAGGCCGGTGACGGCCAGGGCTACCTGTTTCCCGCGCTGTGGGGCCCGGACAGCTTCAACAACGGCGCGGGCATGAACCGGCTGCTCACGGCCGCCGCGTTCATCAGGAACAACATGCCGCTGGGGACCACGCACGCCAGCCCGCAGCTCAGCGACGACGAAGCCTATGACGTGGCCGCCTACGTGCTCAGCCAGCCGCGGCCCGTCAAGGCGGGCCTGGACAAGGACTTTCCGGCGCGCTGGAACAAGCCCGTGGACGCCGCGTTCGGCCCGTACGTGGACGGCGCCCCGGCCGAGCAGCACAAGTACGGTCCGTTCCAGCCGCTGACGGAGAACATGAAGAAGTTGCGCCCTGAGGCCGCCAAGTAACCGGGCACTTCCGCGCAGGGCCCGTGCTGCCAATGAAGCGCGCCTGCCGGGCAGGTGAAGCCCCATGCGCCGCGCGGGCGCTCGCGGCATTCCCCGGCCCGCCCGGGAGCCATGCTTGCTGCTGCGCCCCGGGAAGCGGCGCCCGCCCGGGCAGCCGATCCATTGCAAGGTCCGAATGGCGAGGAGCGCCCCATGAGGCAGTCCGGAGATCCAGGCATCCACCGCTGGCGCGGCAAGGCGGGCGCGGAACGCCGCCCGGTGCCGCGCACGGCGGCCGGCATTGCGGCGGCGCTGCTGTGTGCCGCGTGCGCCCAGGTACCGCCAGGCGGTTCGCCCCCCGGCGACGAGAAGTCGGCCAAGACACGGGTGCTGGAGGCCGGTGCGCGCTTGCTGCAGGCGCAGGCGCCGCTGCGGCCCATGGACATCTACCTCGTGGGCTTCCACCCGATGAAGGACGATCCCGCGCAGCAGATGGAGGCGCACCACTACTGCCACCAGATCAACGAGGACTTCGCACAGTGCGTGCTCTTCGACGGCAACACCGCGCAGGCACGTCTCAACGGCATCGAGTACATCGTCTCGGAGAAGCTGTTCGCGACCTTGCCGCAGGCGGAGCGCAAGCTCTGGCACCCGCACAACGGCGAGATCCTCTCCGGCCAGCTCGTGGCGCCCGGCATCCCCGACGTGGCGGAGAAGGCCTTGATGAAGTCCAAGCTCAATAGCTACGGCAAGACCTGGCACGTCTGGGACACGGGCTCCCTGGGCAAGAGCGGCGACCCGCTCCCGCTTGGGCCGCCGATGCTGGCCTGGTCCTTCAACCGGGATGGCGAAGCGGTGCCGGAGCTCGTGGAGCAGCGGGACCGCCGCATGGGCGTGGACAGCAGCGCCAAGCGCGCGGAGCGTTCGGACCTCACGGGCCTGGCCCGGCCGCAGTCCGGCGTGGACGCCCTCAAGGGCCGCTTCGGACGGCCGACCGCCGACATTCCCGGCGTGACCGATGCCGCGGCGGCCACCGCCGTTCCGGCGCGCTGACGCGGCGATCCGTGCGGCGCCCCTTGTCCAATCTTGCTTCCCGGGGACAGCCCCGGGTGAATCACCGGGCAACGCTGCAAGGCGGTGAGACCGGGCCCCGCGTGCCCCGGGCGGGCGCCGTCACTGCACCGCAGCCGCTTGAGCGTCCGCAGCAGACGGGGCCATGGCCGCGGCCTGGACTCCCCGCTTGGGCAAGAGGGTGAGCTTGTCCACGAAGTCCGACGTGGCGGCCAGCTTGGGCAGTCCGGGCTGCTGGTACAGCGGCGGCCGGGCATGGCGGGTGACGCTGGTCGTGGTGGCGCCGGGCGCCGCCTGTACCAAGGTGGGCCCCACAGGCTTGACCGCCACGGCGGCTGGTGCGTGCACGAGGGAGGATTTGTTGACCGGCCCCGCGCTGGGCCCCGGCTTGGACGCAGCCGCAGCGGTTGCTTGCTTGGCCAGTTCGCGCCGCTCTTCAAGCGGCAGCGCCTGGTAGGCCTCCCAAGCGGCACGGCGCTCCTGGGGGCTGAGCTGGCGCGTTTGCTGGAACTGCAGCCGTGCGCGGCTGCGGGCCTCGGCCGACAAGTTGGCCCATCGATCCATGCGATGCTGCACGCGCGCCTGCTCCTGCGGCGACATGGCCGAAAACCGGCGCGCAATCCCAAGCCACTTGCTCTGGCGCGTTGCATCCAGCGAATCCCAATCCTGCTGCAGCGGTGCCAGCGCCGATCGCTGCAGGGGTGTCAGCGATGCCCAGGACGATGCGCGCTGCTCGCCCGCCATGGCGCCGCTGGCGCCCGCCTGGGGCGGCAATGCCGGCTGCGCTGCTGCAAAGGTGGCCGCGGCCAAGCCCGCAGTGGCCAGCACAACGCGCCAGCGTACAAAAATCATCGGCATGGTGGTCGTCTCTCCGGTCTCTGGCGCTGCGTACAACGGGGCTCGCGAGCCCCTGAAGGCTCCATCGTACAGAAGCGTCCTTTTGTAAATCCTGGCCTGAAGGACACGCTGCGCTGGCTCGGCCGCGGGCCATGGGGTCCGGATGCCTGCCAGCACTGGCGGCGCAACGGCAGGCGCAGCGGCGACAGGGCCAAGGCGCGCGGGGCATACTGAAGCGATGCGGCTGTCGCCAAGCCGCTCCTGCCCGCATGCCCGCGCGGGCGCGACGCGGTGTCCGGCTCATGCAGCCTGACGCTTCGCCGGCAAGGCCGGCTCGCCCTTGTTGACCTCCTCCTGTGAAATCCCTTGCCTTGCCCTTGCTGCTGATGGGCAGCCTTCTCTCGTGCCCGGCCCATGCCGCGGCCCAAAGCCCTTCGCTGCCTGCGCCCTGCATTGGGCGCGTCTGCGTCGGCGCCGATCTCCAGTCGCTGCTGGCCCTTCCCTGGCTGGAAGTGAAACTGCCCGCACCTTCGGCAACGCCGATGCGCGGCCAGCGCCGCATTGCCCGCGCGCTCAGAGGCGATGCGCGGGCTGTCGAGACGGCGCTGGCCTACTGGCCCTGGCGCTGGTTCAATGCGCCTGCGCTGCAGGCCCTGGCATCGCTGGACGCGGTGTGCGAGGACATGGGCTACTCCTGGCGCCCGCGCTCCATGCTCAAGGGGCCTGCCGGGTCGAAGCTGGTCGTTGCTTTCGAGCCCGTCGCCTCCGCGGGCGCGCATCAGCACTTCGAGGTGGCCACCATCACGCTGCAGTTCCCCAAGGGGGCTGACGCGGCGCAGTTGGGCCGCTTGCGCCAGGAGTTGAGCGATCGGTTCGGCCGCTACCCCAACTATCCGGACAAGGACAGCCCCGCGGTGCGCTGGCTGCCTGACGACCGGGGGCCGTCTTCGATCCGGCTCTATGCGCCGCTGCACAGCCCGCACCAGCAAAGCAGCCGGCTGCACCTCCAGCCGGGCTGCAGGCCTGCACCGGTTGCGAGCGAAACCACCCGGCCTGCCGCAGAGGCTCCGGACAACGCCATGGGCCGTATGCAGTGATGTGAGCCAGTGGGCTGGCCTGGGCCGATCAGGGCCTGGGCCTGGCGATCGTGCGCGAGCGTCGCGGGCTCTACCGCGGGGCGCTGCCGCTCTCCCGCGCCAGGTTGGGCGGACGCCAGGCGGCAATGCTGCTGCTCGTGGCGCGACCTGTCGAAGTCCCGTCATGGCGGCGGAGACGCAAATGCCGCAAATTTGCCCGGGCGTGCCGCCGGGTACTGATGCGGGCCGTGAAGCGCGCTGCGGACGGACTTGCGGGCTGCCTGCGCCCCGCAGGTAACGCCAAGCCGCCGAAACGACATAAAAATGCGTGGTGCCGGGCACTGAAGGTGCCAAGGTGAGTGCACGGGCAACACGGAGGTCAGGTCATGTCGGATACGTCCAAGAGCAACCGCCGCACGGATGGAGCCTGGGTGGCGCTGAAAAAGTCGGCCACCCGGCTGCAGGACTGGTTCGCGATGCAGCCCCTGGCCACCAAGCTCGGCGTGGTGGCCCTGGCGCTGCTGATTCCCGCCACGGCCATCTACTCGGCCATGCTGCTGCAACGGCGTGCCGCCCTGGCCGACGCCGTGCAGTCCATCCCCGTGGCCACGCCGGGCGGCGCCGCCGCGCTCAACGAGCGGCTGCCGGTGGTGCTGGGCGGCGGCTCGCTGCTGGGTTTCCTGGAGGCGCAGCCGCCGGAGCACGTCACGGTGATCTACCAGCCGCAGCTCTTCAGCGTGCGCGCGGGCATCGTGCTGGTGGAGTCGCAGGGGCGGCTGCATGCCTACTACCCCAGCGACATCGAAACCCGCATCTTTGCCGAGAAGGCCGTCACCGCGCCCTGGGGCGCCAAGCTCGCCTTCGTCCCGCGCGGCGAGCTCGGCGCGGCGGGCCAGGAGCTGCTGGACCGCCTCGACCAGCGCTTTGCCAATGCCCGCCCGCAATCCTCGGACGACGGCTGGCGCGCCACGGCCAGCGGCGCGCTGTCGGCGCTGCTGACCATCGGCCTGCTGGGCTTCCTGGCGTTCCAGCTCAAGGGCCAATTCAAGAGCCTGAAATTCATCGAACCGGCGCAGGTCAGCGGCTCCATCGACGAGCTGGTGGGCATGGACGACATCAAGGCCGAGGTCGGCCAGATCGTGGACCAGTACCAGCGCCGCGCCGAGTACGCCGAGTACGGCATCCGCAAGCCCTTCAACGTGATGTTCAGCGGGCCCGCGGGCACCGGCAAGACCAAGCTCGCGAGCTACCTCGCCCGCGAGCTCGGCCTGCCCATCCTGTTCCATTCCGCGGCCGCGCTGGAAACGGGCTACGTGGCCGGCGGCTCCAGCACGCTCAACCGCATCGTGGCCATCGCGCGGCGGCGCAAGCGCTCCATCGTCTTCCTCGACGAGGCGCAGGACCTGTTCATGAAGCGCGGCGGCCGCCGCAAGTTCGACGACGACACCGCCAACACGCTGCTGGCGCTGCTGGACGGCGTGCGCACCCGCGAGGACACCGAGATCATCTGGATCGTGGCCAGCAACTTCAGCAGCGCGTCCATGCAGATGGACGAGGCGATGCTGCGCCGCTTCCAGATGAAGGTGGACTTCAGGCTGCCCAACCGCGACGAGCGCCTGCACATCATTCACCACTATCTGGCGCAGCGCGCCGACAAGGTGGTGCCCAAGCTGGACCTGGGCCACCTGGTGGCCGTGACCGAGGGGCGCAGCCCGGCGGACCTGGAAACCATCGTCAACCAGGCCGGCATCATGGCCGTGCAGGCCGGCTCGCTGATCGGCGCGGACACGCTGATGCAGGCCGCCGAGCGCGTCCTGGTGGGCAACGTCAACACCAGCACCACCGACGAGCGCGAACGCGACCGGCGCATCATCGCCGTGCACGAGTGGGGCCACTTCCTGGTGGACCTGGAGCGCGAGCGGCGGGTGACGGGCGATGACTGGAACCGCATCCTGGCCGAGATGAAGACCATCAAGATCTCGCTCAAGGCCATTCCGCGCAACAACGCGCTGGGCTTCGTCTTCTACAAGCAGGGCAGCAGCCTGCTCAAGACCAAGGGCGACATCGAGCACGACGTGCGCGTCCTGCTGGGCGGCATGGCCAACGAGGAGCTGTTCTTCGGCGAGGACGGCACCACCAACGGTGCCTACAACGACATCACCCGCGTGACGCAACTGCTGCACCATGCCGTGGGCGAGATGGGCATGTTCCGCAAGACGCGGCTGAACTTCGGCGCGCTGTCCGACGGCGCGGGCGGCGGCCGCGCGCTGGACGAGGAGACGCGCAGCATCATGGAAGCGCAGAGCGAGCGCCTGTATGCCGAAACCAAGGCGCTGCTGCAGCAGCTCAAGCCCTTGAGCGAACACCTGGTGGGCAGGCTCATGCAAAGCATAGAGATGGACCTGGCCGAGGCGCTCGATGAGATCCGCCGCTTCGAGGCCGAGCGTGCACGCCCGTCAGCCGAGCCCTGACGCGCTCACGAAGGAGGCGGTGGCCGCGCGCCGGCCACCGCCCGGGGGCTACAGGGCGGCGGCCGGCCGGTCGCTGGCGTGGGCGTGGGCCTGCGCCGCCATCGCAGCGCCGGCGCCGGGTGGGGTGGCGTTGCGTTCGGCGATGTAGCGCGCGGCCAGCACCAGGGCGCCCATGGCGAAGTCGCGCCCGAGCTCCTTGACCATTTCTTCGGAAATGACGGCCAGGCGCTGGAAGTATTCGTCCTTGCGCTGATCCTCGTTCGACATGCTGTACTGGATGTCCTGTGCCATGTTGACCACTCCTATGTCTCACACCCGTGAGTTGCGGGCCGGGGGCGTCTGGAAATGCTCCACCGGCAATTTCAACCAGCCATAGCCACCGCTTTGGCTTCCAAATGCCAGCCGCTGGCCATCGGCCGACCAGCTCAGGGCATTGATCTCCCGGCCCCCGGGCGCCTTGACGGCGATGGCGCCTTCGGCGTCCGGCTTGCACAAGGCCACCGCGCCGTTGTGGTAGCCCACGGCCACCAAGGGCAAGTGCGCATGGCAGGCCACGCGCGTCACCGGGCTGGGGCTGGGCATGCCGCACTCACGGGGCGCGCCATGGCCTCGCGGCGGGCCGAACGGCCAGCACACGGGCCGCAGGGCACCGCTGGTCACCAGGAAGCGGCCCTCGCTCGTGAACGACAGCGACAGCGGTTGCCCCGGATAGCCGGCCATCTCGATGTCGCCTCCATCGGCCACGCGCCACCCGTGCAGGGCGTTTTCCTGCAGGCCGGCGACGAGGTAGCGCCCGTCAGGGCTCCAGGCCAATGAACGGCAGTAGCCCGGCGCCCGCAGCGTGCGCAGGCTGCTGCCCTCGCCGGACCAGAGGCTGACGCCGCCATGGTGTGCGGCGGCCAGCACGCGGCCGCTCGGATCGAAGGCGATTGCCGTCGCCGGGCTGGGAAGGCTGACGTCGCGCGTGGCCCCACCGGACAGGCGCAAGAGCTGCCGGCCCGCCGCACAGGCCCGCGCCCCGCGCGCACCGGCGGCCAGCAAGCCCATCCACGCCCCTGGCCGCTCGACCAGGGGAACGGACCGGCCGTCGCGCAGCACCTGCAGCACCCGCCCGTCATCGCCCGCCGACAGCCAGCCGTCCTCGGCATCGGCAACGAAGGCCAGGCAGGTCGCACCGTGCGGGGGCAGAGACACCGGCTCGGGCGCCATGGGATGGGCGGCCTGGGCCCAGGCCATGCGGCCGTCACCGAACGCGAAGCCCACGCCGCTGCCATCGCGCAGCCATTCGGCGGCCACGACGGGGGCCTGTGCTGTCCAGGACACCCCGAACAATTCCAGCAGCGGGGTCACGAGGCCTCCGCTTCCACGCCCGCACAGCAGCGCATCAGCTCATCGGTCAAGGCCTGGGCGTCAAGCTCCTGGCCAATGAAGACGAGCCTGCTGGTCCTGGGCTCGTCATCTCGCCATGGGGCGGCAAACTGAGTATCCACGGTCATGTGCACGGCTTGGAAAACAAAGCGGAGCCCGCAGTCCGCCAGCGCCAGAATTCCCTTTGCACGAGGAATCTTGCCGCTGCCTTCAACCATGAAGCGCTGCAGCCACGCGGTGAATCGTGCCTGGTCAAAAGGTTGGTCGAACGTGAGCGATACCGACCCCATGCCCGCACCATGCCGGCCGCCACCGACAGCGGCATAACGGTGCGCCTGGGACGATGCCGCCGGGCCCAATTTGGCGGCGGGCCATTGCAGGCGGGAAAGGTCAAAAGCGCCACGGTCCAGCAACTCGTGAAGCGGAACATCGCCCTGCACCGTGTGGAGCTGCTGCGCGGTGGGGTTCAATTGAAAAACGGTATTTTCCGCGAGCTCAATTTGTCGGCCATCGGCCAGATCCGTCTTGTTGAGAATGACCAGATCGGCCTGGGCAATTTGTTGGGCGGCCTCGACATGGCGCCGGACTTCGGTAGAGACATGGCGCACGTCCGCAATGCACACCACGCTGTCCAGGCGTGCATATTGGCGCAGCAGATCATCAAATACGAAGGTCTGGAGCACCGGCGCCGGGTCGGCCATGCCGGAAGTTTCTATCAGGATGCCGTCGAATTTTTCGCCGCGCCGGACCAGCCCGGACACCACGCGGATCAGGTCGCCCCTGACCTTGCAGCAGACGCAGCCGTTGTTGAGCTCATAAACCTCGTCTTCCACGCCCACGACCAGCGACCCATCGATACCGATCTCGCCATACTCGTTGACGATGACCATATACCGCCGGCCATGCCGCTCGGAAAGAATGCGGTTCAGCAGCGTCGTCTTGCCGGCCCCCAGGAATCCTGTGAGAACGGTCACTGGAAGTCGAGAATCTGCCATGGTGTTTTGTGAGGGTGTGCGTTTTCAGAAATTCGTCACGGACCGCGGCCTGTCCGCTTGAATGGTGCATCGCAAAGGCCATGCCACCGCGTGCATCGCCCCCGTTTCCCCTGTGAAGCCATCCATTTGTCCGCACAGGGGTGCGCGCGCAGGCGGCCAAGGAGTCCAAAATCCGTCGCAATATCGGACAGCGGCATGATCGAATTGCGATGCCGTGTCCGGGAATGGGTCACCTTCAGAACCTGCCCAAGCCTCCATGGGCAGGCGTGCCAGGCACCTGTCCTCAGAAGACGTGCAACAGCCTGAGTTGGATGCCGTTATTGATCTTGAAACCCTCGCGCACTTTCAAGTCGCGGTTGTACGAGGCCAGCAATTGGGTTTGCGGCGTCATGAAATGGCCGACGCCCAGTTTGATCCTGGTCGCCGATTGCCGGTTGTCCTGCCATTCGTCCGCGAGCTTGGTTTCACCTCCAAGGCTGTGCGCGACCTGGAAGCGCAGGTCGGTTGCCGCGTCGACGTGATACCGCAGGTGCGCCTGCAAATCGAACAGCGGCTTTTGCTTGAGCGTGGTGCGTCCTCCTGCGCCGTCATCGGCATCGTCGTTCTTGCCAAATACCGTGACATCGCCCATGAGGTCCATGGTGACCTTGGTGCTCAAGGGCGTGGAGTAGCCTGCCTGCAATGCAAATTTCCAGCGATTTTCACCGAGGCTGAGCGGATCGTTGCGGCTGTACTGCCCCGTGGGCAGCCAGACATAAGGCATCAGGGCAAAATGCGTTTTGTCCTCCGGCTTGGACGTGAAAAGGGCCGCAGCCAAAATCAAATCACCCACACCTGAATTGGAGCCCAGGTTTTCAAGATCACCCTTGCCGCGCAGTCGGCCAAAGGGCAGCAGAAACTGTGGGTTGACGATATATCCGCCAATGTCCATGAAATGAACGCCACGGGCAATACCGATGTCGGAGGACAGGCTGCCGTTGAGGGGCAACCTGTTCCCCTGTGCATACAACTGTTCCCGCCTGGCATGTTGGTAATACAAGAGGCCCACATTGGTATCCGGTGCCAATGCGGTGTAGTCGCCTGCGTCGAGATCAATGGCATGGGCCGGCGCGAAGGACAAACCTACCGCATTCGTGATGAGCGCGGCCCAAACAGCCCGACGGGCATGGATTTTTTGCCTCATATTTTGTCTGCCTCTGGTGTAGGAGTTGAAAAGTGCATCCCGCTTCGGGACGCCATGGAGCGCCTGGTACTGGAAGGGTGTTTCGGCTTGAAACACAGCCTGGCGCCGTCGGTGCGGGAGCCGCCAGACGAGTAAATCCGATGCCGAAATTGAAATCCCCTGATCAATTTTTCAGGGAAACGCTGGTCTTGCAGGCCTCATATTCGGTGCGGACTGCGCCAAATTCGAGCGTGGCGGTGCGTTCAAACCCTGGGCATGGGACGCCATGCCCACCAGCCATCAGCAAGGCGGTGCGGATGCACCGGCCCGGCTTCAGCCACGAGGCCGCACGAAGCGGGTCAACACACGGTGTCGCCGAGGCCCTCAGGCTCTTGCCGGCTGCTGGTGGCCGTGCTGCGCAAAGGCACCCAGGCCACCCAGGCCAGCAGGCCGATGTAGCCCAGCGCCAGCAGGCCCATCAGCACCCGCGCAGGGCCGGACGCCGTACCGCTCAAGGTCTCGCTGACCAGCCACAGGTTCAGGCCGGTGATCAGCACGCACGCGCTCCAGCCCAGAGCGCGCACCCAGCGCGCGCTGGCAAATGCGCCCATGAGGCGCTTGTCGCTGGTGCAGCGGATGAGCGGCACCACGGCAAAGGGCAACTGCAGGCTGAGCACCACCTGGCTCAGCACGAGCAGTTGCAAGACGCCCGCCTCGCCTGACGTCGCGAGCACGGCCACCGCGGGGCCTACCGCCAGCAGCCGCGTGAGCAGGCGGCGCTTCAAGGGGCTCATGCGCAGCCGCACGAAGCCTTCCATCACGATCTGCCCCGCCAAGGTGCCCGTGATGGTCGAGCTTTGTCCCGCGGCCAGCAGCGCTATGGCGAACACGAGCGATGCCAGCGTCGTGCCCAGCAGCGGCGTGAGCAACTCGTGCGCCTGGCGCAGCTCGGTGATCTCCAGGCCGCGCGCATGAAACGTGCCGGCCGAGAGAATGAGGATCGCCGCGTTGATGAACAATGCAATGTTCAATGCCACGACGGTATCGATGCGGTTGAACCGAAGGGCTTCGCGGATGCCTGCCCGGCTGCGGTCTATGCGCCGCGTCTGCACCAGCGAGGAATGCAGGTACAGGTTGTGAGGCATCACGGTGGCGCCCAGGATGCCTATGGCAATGTAGAGGCTCTTGTCATCCAGCCGGGGCACGAAGCCGCTGGCCACCGCGCTCCAGACCGGCTGCACCAGCAACAGCTCCAGGACCATGCAGACGCCTATGGTGAGCACCAGGGCCGCGACGATGGCTTCGAGCTTTCTGACGCCGTAATGCTGCAATGCAATGATCAGCATCACGTCGAATGCCGTGATGGCGGCGCCCCAGGCCAGCGGAATGCCGAACAGCAGGTTCAAGGCGATGGCGCTGCCCAGGATTTCCGCCAGGTCGCACGCAATGATCGCGGCCTCGCACAGCAGCCACAGCAGCAGCACGACCGGCCGCGCGTAGGCCGCGCGGCAGGCCTGGGCCAGGTCGAGCCGGGCGACGATGCCCAGCTTGGCCGCCAGGCTTTGCAGCAGCAACGCGATCAGGTTGGACACCAGCAGCACCCACAGCAACTGGTAGCCGAAGCGTGCGCCGCCTTCCAGGTCGGTTCCCCAGTTGCCCGGGTCCATGTAGCCCACGCTGACCATGGCGGCCGGTCCGATGAAGCCGAGCAGGCGCCAGCGCACGGGGGCCGCCAGGCGCATGTCGACGCTTTGTTCAAGTCCGGTCATGGCGCCACCCTGCAGCTCGGCGAGCTGCCCACCGTGCAATGGGAATGCCCATCGGTATTCATCTCGCCTCCTCAGCAGAGACCGCGCCACAGCAGGCTGGCCCCATGGGCCATCCCGCCGAGCGTGATCAGTAGGCCCAGGGCCAGCTTGAGTTGCCGGCGCAACCTGTGCGACTGCATCGCCGCCGACCTCAGGAGCGGCCGAGCAGCTCGGCACCGCCGCCCAGCGCCGGGCCGGCGGTCGGGTCCAGCAGGTCGGGCTTCTTGGCGATCAGCGTCTGCGTGGTCAGGATCAGCCCGGCCACCGACGCCGCGTTGCGCACGGCGCTGCAGCTCACCCGCACCGGATCGATGATGCCGCTGGCCACCAGATCGACGAAGCGGCCGCTGTGCGCATCCAGGCCGTGGCCAGGCTTGGCATCCAGCGCCTGGCCCAGCACGCTCTTGGGGTCCAGGCCGCAGTTGCGGGCGATGTGGTGCAGGGGCTTGTACAGCGCCCGCTGCACCAGTTGCGCCCCTTGCTGCGCGGCGCCCGCGCTCTTCTCGATGACGCGGGACAACTCGCCCGCGACCTGCAGCAGCGCCATGCCGCCGCCGGGCACCACCCCTTCGGCCAGGGCGGCACGCGCGGCATGGATGGCGTCCTCGATCAGGTGCAGCCGCCGCTTCTGCTCCACCGGCGTCGCCCCGCCGGCCAGGATCACGGCCGTGCCGCCGGACAGCTTGGCCAGCCGCTCCTTGAGCTTGTCGCGCTCGATGTTGGGCGGTGCCAGCTCGTGCTGGCGCGTGACCTGCTGGCGGCGTGCGTCAATCGCCACGGGGTCGCCGCCCCCGGCGGTGATGATGGTCTGGTTGGAAGAGATGCGGACCTGCCGGGCCTGGCCCAGGTCGCGCGGCTGCACCGCCGCGACCACGCCGCCCAGGTCCCGTGCGATGACACGGCCGCCGGTGACGATGGCGATGTCTTCGAGCATGGCCTTGCGCCAATGCCCGTACTCCGGCGGATGGATGGCGGCCACGGGCAGGCCGCCCTTCTCGCGCCAGGCCAGCAGGCTCACGACGCACGCCGGCGCCACCTCGTCGGCCACGATCAGCAAGGGCCGCTTGGCCTGGGCCGACAGCGCGCACAAGGCGGCGACCTCCTCCTGTGTCTGGATCCGTTGATCCGTCATCAGGATCAAGGGATTGTCCAGCACCACCTGCATTTTCTCGATGTCGGTGACCATGTGGTGGGAGAGGTAGCCGCGCTCGAAGGCCATGCCGTCCACCACCTCCAGGATGGTCTCCACCGTGCTGCCGTACTCGACCTCGACGATGCCGTCGGCCCCCACGCGCTGCAGCGCCTCGGCCACCAGCCGCCCGGTCGCTTCGTCGCTGGCGGCCACCACCGCCACGGCACACACGTCCTCGTGGCCGCGCACCGGCGTGGCCATGCGCTTGAGCGCGGCGATGACCTGCGCGGTGGCGGCCTCGACGCCCTGGACCAGCTCCACCGGGTTGGCGCCGCGGGCCAGGCAGGCCAGCCCGTCCTGCACCAGCGCATCGGCCAGCACCGTCGCCGTGGTGGTGCCGTCGCCGGCCACCTCGTTGGTCTGCTTGGAAACCTCGCGAACCACCTGGGCGCCGATATTCTCGAACGGGTCTTCCAATTCGATTTCGGCGGCAATGCTGACGCCGTCACGCGAAATGATGGGCGTCCCCAATGGGCGGTCGATGATGGCGTTCATTCCACGCGGCCCCAGCGTGCCGCTGACGGCGCGCGCCAGTTTGGCAACCCCCCGGCCCAGCGCGGCACGGGCCTCGTCATCATGCAGCATGATATTTGCCATGAATGTCTCCTAAACCGCTTCTGGCGGCAAGTTGATAGGGAACGCGCACGCCAATGGCGAGCCACGCACGTTTGCCCAATATCTTGTTTTGAGTCGCCACGCTACGCAGGCGCGAGGCTGTTAATTTGAATTTGCCGGCGCCACGCGTGGCGCCTGGTCTGGTGCAGGCTTGATTGAACGAGAGCGATGGGAAAATCGCCGCTGCCGCAATGAAGGCGACCGCCTGTTTTATCGGACAGGCGGCGCCCCGCCGGCCTTACTCGTAGGCCATGGCCTCTTCCATGTTGCCGAACAGTACCACGGTATTTTCGTCGACCATCACCATTCGACCGTAATGCGTCGAGGTCGAGATTTCAAACAGGTGCGGCGTCATTTCGCGCCCAAGCGCCTCGGCGATCTCGTCCATTTTGAACGTGATACGGCCCTCCCCGTCGATGCGGATCATGGCCGGCAGGTAAGTGACGCGAATCCCCTCCTTCGTGGCCATGAGCTCGGCGATGGCGCGGGCTTCGACACTGTCGTTCATCGTGACCCCACACTGGTGGGACACGGTATCCTTGAACTCCAAGTCGTTCATCGACTTGAAAATGTTTTCGTTCACCTTGGCGGACATGATGATTCCTCTTTATCGTCGAAATTACTTCGTCATGGAAGCCGGCAATTGCAGGCCGAGCTGGGCGGAAATGGTCAGCATGCGCTCCAGTGCCGAATCAAAGGCCGCTTCGAATTGCGCGACCTTGGTGCGCGGCAGCGACCAGACCGGCTGCAGGTTCAGCGCGGCCCGCACGGCCAGGTCGCCATAAAACACCATCCACTTGTTGAAGAGTGCAATGTTGTGGGCTGAATGCTGGGGATCAGTCACCAGCATGTGCAGCAGCTCGATGGAGTTGGCCAGGTTGCGCTGGTAGTCGCACTCGGCCGAAGAAACCACGGTCGGCGTGAGAAAGTCATTCTGCGCCGCCGCCATCTGCATGAAAAAGCCGCTGCGGAACAACTCGCCGATCAAGGGCTCGAAAACCACGTTGATGGCAAAAACCTTTTCCAGGTAATCCGTAGCCCCGCCTATGCTTTCCACGAGTTGGCGCGTCGGCTGCCAGATGGGAGATTCCAGCCACTCTTGTTTACCGATTTCGGCATCGAATCCGGGAATGTCGACACCAATATCGCCGAGATACAGCGTGAGGTCCTGGGCAAAACGCAGCTTGTACGACGCATTGGTGAGAATCGTCGAATTGATCATCTGCGTGTAGCCATAGCGCTGCGCATGCATCAGGGCCGTGGCCACGCCAAACTCGGCATGCTTGTAGGCGCCCAGATGCTTCTCCAGCACCTTGACCCAGGTCTTGTCGATGCGCGCGGGCGCCCCAGCGCGGCGCGCGTTCTCCACGGCCTGCGCGATCATCCCGACGATGGTCGACTGGCGCTGGTAGTGGGTGCGCTCCCACTCTTCATCGACCGAGCGGTACTTGTGCCAGTCGCTGCAGCGGGCCAAGGTCCATTTCTCGCTGTAGGTCGGCGTGCCGTCCCCGAACGAGAGAATCCAGTCCTGCAGCAAATAGCGCTTGGGGTCGGGCTGCACGTCAAGGGTCATGTCCTCGTAGTGCGTCGGCTTGCGGCCCTTGGGCGTGAAATAATTGAATTTCCGGCTGTCCGAACCCGCGAATTTTGCCGCGCCTGCGGCTCCGGATTGGACGGCTTGATTTTCGACCGTGGCGGTGCTCATCGTCTTGTCTCCTCGATAAATCAGTGGGCAAGCTCGACCGGAGTGGCGCTTGCCTGGGTAAATTTGTCGACGTGCGTGTTTTCCAACGCAACACCCACCCGTTGAAGCACGGGCAGTACGGCATCTATCATCGGCGGCGGCCCACAGGTATAGGCATCCATTTCACCTTCGAGTTTCTGGGCCGTGAGAATGCGCTCGACCGCCGTGTGCACGAAACCCGTTTCCCCGCTCCACCCGCAGGCCTCGGTGGCATGGGAGAGAACAGGGATAAACTCGAAATCCTGAAGCTGCTGGGCAATCCGCTCGAATTCTTTCAGGAAGAACAGGTCTTTTCTCGTGCGGGCGCCGTAGAAAAACCGTATAGGCCTTTGCTCTTTGCTCAAAATATGGTCGTTCAATATCGACCACAGCGGCGACATGCCGGAGCCGCCACCCACCAGAATCATGGGGCCCGTACGCTCCTCCCGGCGGAAACAGCTCCCGAACGGCCCCTTGATCTTGACCTCGGTGCCCGGCTGCAAACTGCCGTCGAGCAAAGAGGAAAATCTGCCGTCCGGGTATTTTCGAATGATGAACTGCAGCCTGTCCGGCGTGGCCTGCGTGCTCGCCATGGAATAGGAGCGGGTCACGTCCGCATCGGGCACGGTCAATTCGACGTATTGCCCGGCCCAGAACTTCATGGGCTGCGACAACTGCACGTCCAGCAAACGGATGTCGTGGGTCAGCGTCGTGATGCCGAGCAGCACGCCGTCGAAATCCTTCACGGCAATGGAGCGCCGCAAAAGGCCTTCGTCGTAATTCAGCAATTCGACCGTCAAATCGCTGAAGGCCTGCGTCCGGCACAGCAGCACGTGACCGCTGTCCCGCTCATAATCGGGCAACGCAAACGTGGAATGCCCATTGACCTCGGCATCGCCTTCGAGCACGACGCATTTGCAACTGCTGCACCGGCCTTCGCGGCAACCATGGGGCAGCGCAATACCCTGGCGGAACGCCGCATCCAGCACCCATTCACCTTCCTCGACCTCCAGCTCCACGCCGACCGGCTCCAGGCGCACGGTATGAGTCACCTTTTCAGACATGACTTCTTTCTCCACTGTTCAAAATCGCTTTCCCGGTCAAAATCGACATGCCGGGAAAGCGGTGGGAGTTAGAGGGATTTGATCTTGAAGCCCTGGCGATACTCGGCAATATGCTTTTCGCGGGCTTCCGGCGTCATGGCGCGCAGCAGGGTCAGCGGACTTTGCAGCGTGTGGCCGCGCAGGTGGTCCAGCGTCCACATGTGCCTGTCGTCGAATTTCAGATGCGGCTGCGCGATCAGCGTCTTGCCGTCAGGCCGCACGAAGCCCAGGTCCTTGATGGCATCGGCCAGGTCCCAGCCGTGATAGCACTCCTCCCACTCGCGCCGGCCGCTGAAGCGGCCCATCGCCGGCGTGGCGCGGCCTTCGTACTCGTCGGAGAAGGCGACCTTGTGCGTCCAGCGGCACAGGTCCGAGCAGTAGGTGTAGAGCTGGCCATCGACCTCGTCGACCACCATCTCCTCCCGGATGACGCAGGGCACCATGCAGCTCCAGCAGCGGTGCGGGTACACGTAGCCGTTCTCCTGGTCGAACAGCATGTTGGTTTCGCCGGGCTCGCTCTTGCGGGCGTACCACTTCCAGAAGTCGCCGAACTCCGCGTACCAGCCGGGGTACTTGTGCTCGAACCACTCGAAGTCCTTCTCCGTCTGGGCCTCGATGCGCCAGAAGTTCACCGGCCAGCCCACGGCAAAGAACTGCGCGACCTTGTGCACGTAGTTCTTCTTGACGATGCGGTCCCAGGCCGCCGCCACGTCGTCGTGGTGGATCTTGACGCCGTACTTCTCCAGCGGCAGCAGGTAGGTGCGGTAGTAATCTTCGTAGATCCAGCGGTGCCACAGCTCGGCGTAGGATTCCTTGTTCTTGCTGCGGTCCGTCGTCCCGTACTCGATGATGGTGCCGATGGCCGCGTCGACGATGGCGTGGTTCTGCCAGAACGCATAGCGTATGTCGCGCTCCAGCAGCAGGTGGTTGTCCGGATCGTTGATGATGGACATCAGCAGCGAGTGCCCGTTGCCGATGTGGCGCGACTCGTCCGACTGCACCGACAGGAACACCGACGAGAGCGCATAGTCGCCATTGCGCGCCGCCTCGGAGGGCATGGCCACGAAGAGCGTGTTGGTGAAGCCGGTCTCGGCCACGACCTGCAGGTAGATGTTGGCCGAGGTCAGCGCGTCACCGGTGATGAAGGCTTCGCCGAATTGCCGGCCGATGGTCGTGGCGTAGCACTTGCCGAACGCCGCCTCCGTGATGTCGAAGCCGGCGGGGTCGATGTAGTTCTCCATGTACCACTTCTTCAGGTTCATCTGAATGGTGGAATGGCGGAACTCGTCGACCATCTGCATGGTGAAGCCGGTGCGCAGCTCCTCTCCCGGCGCCAGGCGTCCGAGCATGGACATGGAGCGCGCCGCCGAGATCTCGGGGAAGGGAATGATGGCCAGGAACAACTTCATCCACTCCACCCAGCGCGGCTGCGTGTTGCGGAACATGTCCCCGCGCAGCGCGGCGTCCAGCGCACCGTAGACGCGGTTGTCCTTTTCCTCCTGCATCGGAAAGTAGGAGCGCAGCACCTGCTTCATCGGATCGCGCGGGGCCTTGCTGATCTTGTAGTCGGTCGGGAAGGTCATCGCCTCCTGGACATAGCTGGGTTGCCAACCCAGGTCGGCAATACGGCGTGCCGCCTCGGCAATGCTGATCCCCTTCTGCGAAGTGATCTTGTTGAGTGTTAATCCACCGGACATCGTGCTCTCCTTAACTTGGCAAGGTCAACAGATGCGGAACCCATGGCACGAGGCACCCGGCGGTGCTTCGTGATGTCTCCATCTGCTCTTGTTGGCTGTCGTCGGCTTGCGGGCCAATCGACCAGGCCCGGCTTCATTTAGCGAGAGCTGTGCCAAGCATCGCCGCGGCCGCGTAACAGCAGCCTTCACGGGGGAAGACGCAGCCAAGCCGCTGGTGAGCAAGGTGCCGGCGTAGTGTTCTGCGACACCCGCCCGTCCGCACGGCGACCGATCCTGGGACGCTGGCGCCGCCCAGGGCGCCTCGCGGCAGCGCCAGCGCGTCCTGCCCCGGACGGTTCACTAGGGATAGGACTGAATTGATGCGAGTCAATCGCAAAGCTAGCATCCGCCGCCTGCGAAGCGGGCTGCCTTGGCAGCACAAGACGATGCCGCGCCGCTTTGCAGCTTGCAATGAACATGAAAGCCGTCGCAACGGCCAAGGAGACAAAGATGTCGCCCCAGGACAGAACACAGGCATGGCTGCCTTTCCAGGCGCTCAGCGTCGATGACGTGATGAAGGCCTGGGAGCGCTTCCTGGCGGGCGAGGTGCTGGTGACCTCCGTGATCTCCACGGCGCTGCTGAACTCCTGGCAGCGCAGCCTCAAGTCCGGCGTGGACCCGGTGAGCCGCGCAGCGCCCCTGGCCGTGCGTGGAGACCGGCTGCAGCGCCTGCGCGAGCGCAACCACGAGCTGCTGGAAGCCGCGCGGGGCCTGTTCGACTCCGTCTCTCAGGTGCTGTCGGAGTCCGGCTCCATCATGCTGCTCACCGACGCCGACGGCATCGTCCTGGAGGCCGCCGGCAACCTGGGCACGCTGGAAGCCGGCCAGGAAATCCGCCTGGTGGAAGGCGGCAACTGGCACGAAGATGCGGTGGGCACCAATGGCATAGGCACCGCGCTGGCGACGGCCGCGCCGGCTTACGTGCATGCCGCCGAGCATTTCTGCGAAGGCATCAAGAGCTGGAGCTGCGCGGCCGCACCGATACGCGCGCCCGTCAGCAACAAGATCATCGGCGTGGTGGACATCTCCGGGCCGCCCAATACGTTCCTGGTCAACAACCTGACGCTGGCCATGACGGCGGCGCAGCAGATCGAGCGGGTGCTGGCCGAGGGTGCGATGCGCGACCGGCTGCAGTTGCTGGAGGTGTGCCTGAAGCGGGTATCGGCCTCCGACGCGGCGGGCATGATCGCGCTGGACCGCTTCGGCCGCCTGGTGCATGCCGCGGGCCAGTTGCCCACGCGCGGCATTCGCATCGGCGAGCCGCTGCCGGGGCTCGATGCCAGCGGCGAGGTCGAGGCCTGGGCCGAGCGGCTGCCCGCGGGCTTTCGCGCCGACCTGTTCCAGCCCGTGGTGGCCGACGGCAAGGCCATAGGTGCGCTGGTCATCGTGCCGCAGCGGCCTGTGCGCTCCTCCTCCCCCATGGAGATGAAGTCTGAGGCCGACAGCCAGCGCAACAGCTTCGCGTACCTGGCGGGCCGCAGCCCTGCGCTGCAGGCGGCCATGGATAGGGCCCGACAACTGGCGGCGCGGCGCGTGACGGTGCTCATCGAAGGCGAGACCGGCACGGGCAAGGAGCTGTTTGCGCGGGCGCTGCACGGCCGCGAAAGCGAGAACGGCCCGTTCATCACCTTCAACTGCGGCGCAGCGACCAAGGAGCTGATTGCCGGCGAGCTGTTCGGCCACGTGCGCGGCGCCTACACCGGCGCCACGTCCGAGGGCCGGGCGGGCCGCTTCGAGCTGGCGCACGGCGGCACGCTGTGCCTGGACGAGATCGGGGAGCTGCCCGCCGAGCTGCAGCCGGTGCTGCTGCGCGTGCTGGAGGAAGGCGTGTTGTACCGGTTGGGCGACACGCGACCCCGCCGCGTGGACGTGCGGCTGCTGGCCATGACGCACCGCGACCTGCGGGCCGAGGTCGAGGCCGGCCGCTTCCGCCGCGACCTCTACCACCGCATCGCGGTGACACGGCTGAAGATCCCGCCGCTGCGCGAGCGCGGCAACGACGTCGACCTGCTGATCGAGCACTTCAGCCAGCAACTGGCCGAGCGCCATGGCGTGCCCAAGCGGCACTTTCCGCCGGACGTGCTGGACGCGCTGCGCGCCTACGCGTGGCCCGGCAACGTGCGCGAGCTGCGCAACGTGGTCGAGAGCCTGCTGCTGGTGGGCGACGCGGTGAACGTGTCGTGCGAGGAGCTGGACGAGGAGATCGTCGCCGAGCGAGCGCCATCCAGACCCGTTGCGACAGCACCGGCCACGCCGGCCGCACCGGAGCCGGCCAGCCTGGAGGCCGCCGAGCGCCTGACCATCACCCGTGCCATCCAGTCGGTGCAGGGCAACCTGGCGCAGGCCGCGCGCCACCTGGGCATTTCACGCAGCACGCTCTACCGAAAGGTCGAGCGCTACGGCCTGGAAAGCATCGTCCGCCACGCGGACGAGGCCTGAACGCCGCCCGCGACGCCGGCCCAGGCGCTCGCGACGGCCCGCTGTTTCACTATCGGACGCCTGCCTCAATATGAGTCGCCGCAACCCCGCGGCGCACAGCGCGCCATTTGCGCTCTCCAGGGCCGGCGACCCCGTCCAGCACGGGTTTCATCGACTGGCATGGTCCGTGCATTAAATCGCACGCGACGCTTTTCGAGCGTTGAAAGAAACCACTGAACAAGACCCTGCCTGCTTGCGGGCGGCGTGAGCACGCCTATTCACGTCCGCCGCCGAGAAGCGGCGCTTATTCAGCGCGCGATGGCTTTCACGGCCAAGCCCATGACCCACCACGAGGAGACCCGAATGCGCACGATTTCCATCCAACCCGCCACCCACCACAGCGCCGAACAGGCGACGGAGGAAATTGGCGCGGTTCGCAAGGTGAAGTTGCCATTGACCCGCCGAGAGCTGTTGAGGGGAACCGGCGTGATTTTCGGCCACATCGCGGCCGGCAGTGCGCTGGCGGCGTTGGCACCGTCAACCGCTTGGGCCTTGGAGCTCAGGAAACTCAACGAAAAGGAAGGCAGGACGCTCATGGCGATGGGGAAAGTGCTTTATCCCCACAAACAATTGCCTGACGCGGCGTATGCGCTGCTGGCCAAGGATCTGGACGCCAAGGCCCGGAAAGACGCAGATACCGCCAAACAGCTCGTGGCAGGCATCCGTTCGCTGCACCAGGCTGCCGGCGGAGATTTCTTGAGGGCGTCGCCGGAAATTCAGCTTCAGATTGTCAAAAGCCTGGAGGGCAAGCCGTTTTTCGCCACCGTGAGGGGACAGTGCATCACGTCGCTCTACGACAACGATATTGCATTTGCCGCCTTCGGCTATCCGGGCGCCTCTTGGGACAAGGGCGGCTACATCACCCGCGGCTTCCAGGACCTGCAATGGCTGCCTGAGCCCCCGCTGGAGATCAGCCCCAAGCCGTATTTTGGCTGATATGGGCTGACCGGAGCTGACTGCATATTCCTTCCCGACGACATTCATTTTTATATTTGGAGACAGGCATGGCGAAGTTCAATGACAACGATGATTCGGTGGTGGTCATCATTGGCTCAGGTGCCGGCGGCGGCACGCTGGCCAACGAGCTCTGCCAAAAAGGCATCAAGGTCGTGGTATTGGAGGCTGGCGCGATGCAATCGAATGCCACCTTCATCAACGACGAGTGGAAAGCCTTTCAGCAGCTTTCCTGGCTCGATCCTCGCACCACGTCCGGCACCTGGCGTGTCGCCAAGGATTTTGCAGGCTTGCCCGCCTGGATATGCAAGACCGTGGGCGGAACCACCACGCACTGGGCGGGCGCCTCGCTGCGGTTTCAGGCCCATGAATTCAAGACAAAGACGCACTATGGCGATATTTCCGGCGCCAACCTCCTGGACTGGCCGCTAACGCTGGAGGAACTGGAGCCTTATTACGCACGCGCCGAAGACAAAATGGGCGTGACCCGGACGAACGGAATTCCGGGGCTGCCTGGCAACAACAATTTCAAGGTCATGTATGCCGGCGCCAGCAGTTTGGGCTACAAGGAAGTGCATACTGGCCGCATGGCCATCAACAGCGAGCCGCGCGACGGGCGGGGACGCTGCATGCAACTCGGCTTCTGTTTCCAGGGCTGTAAAAGCGGCGCCAAATGGAGCACGCTCTATACCGAAATTCCCAAGGCCGAGGCTACCGGGAATTTTGAATTGCGACCGCAATCGCATGTGGTGCGCATCGAGCACAACAACAAGGGCAAGGCCAGCGCTGTCGTCTACTACGACAAGGACGGCAAGGAGCGGCGCCAGAAGGCACGCATCGTCTGCGTGGCCGGAAATTCCATAGAAACGCCGCGACTGCTGTTGTTGTCGGCCTCGAACATGTTCAAGGACGGTTTGGCCAATTCGTCCGGCCAGGTTGGGCGCAATTACATGCGCCACGTCACCGGCTCGGTCTATGCCGCTTTCAAGGACCCCGTGCACATGTACCGCGGCACCACGATGGCCGGCATCGTCCGCGACGAGGCCGGGCATGACACCAAGCGCGGGTTTGCCGGCGGCTATGAAATGGAGACGCTTTCTCTG
The DNA here is from genome assembly GCF_034427735.1 of Azohydromonas lata. Taxonomy (NCBI): domain Bacteria; kingdom Pseudomonadati; phylum Pseudomonadota; class Betaproteobacteria; order Burkholderiales; family Sphaerotilaceae; genus Azohydromonas; species Azohydromonas lata. The sequence goes on along the minus strand of NZ_JAXOJX010000045.1, from coordinate 32,833 downwards.
GGTTTGTCCTTCATGGCGGCATTCCTCGAACCCGGCGGCTGGGGAGAGGATTTTGCGTGGTGGATGGAGCGCTACACGAATCTGGCCGGCATGTGGATCGTGGGAGAAGACATGCCGCGCGAAACCAACCGCGTGACCCTGAATACGAACGTCAAGGACAAATGGGGCAACCCGGTGCCCAACGTGCATTACGACGATCACGCCAACGACCTGGCCATGCGCGAGCACGCTTTCACGCAGGGTGAGCGGGTATATCAGGCGGCCGGCGCGATCCGCACTTACCGCACGCCGCCCTACCCCTCCACGCACAATCTGGGAACGTGCCGCATGGGTGAAAAGGCGACAAACAGCGTTTGCAACAAGTACGGCCAAACCCACGATATGTCCAACCTGTTCATTTCGGATGGCAGCCAGTTCACCACGGGCGGTGCGGAAAATCCCACGCTCACCATCGTGACGCTCGCCATCAGGCAGGCGGATCATATTGCCAAGCTCATGAAGGAACGCGCGGTCTGAGATACAGGCCAGCACGCCGGCCGGTGCTCTAAAGGCAGCCGGCCGGTCCATTGCATCGGGCTCATGGGGCTTGATGGACCAACCCAGGAGGGCAAGAAGCTCATGTGGACGTTTTCGCCGATCAGGGCATTTCAGAACAACTACATCTGGTTATTTCAAAACGGGTTGGAAGCATGGGTCGTCGATCCGGGCGAGTCCACAGGCGTGCTGGATTACTTGCATTTTCACGGCCTGCAACTCCGGGGCATTTTCATCACCCACCACCACGCTGACCATATAGGTGACGTACGGCATCTTTGCGAGGCCACCGGAGCGGCTGTATTCGGCCCCGCCACCGAGATGGCCGGACAATTGTTCCACAGGCTCTCTGAAGGGGCTCGGGTGTCCGCGCTGGGCATCGAGTTCCACGTGCTGGATGTGCCTGGCCATACGGCCGGCCATATCGCCTATTACGCGCCCGATTTTGACGGCACCCCGTTGCTGTTTTGTGGCGACGCACTTTTTTCCGCCGGGTGCGGAAGATTGTTCGAAGGCACGCCGGAGCAAATGCTGCGCTCCCTCGACAAGCTTGCAGCACTGCCTGGTTCGACGAGAATCTGCTGTGCCCACGAGTACACCTTGGGCAATCTGAAGTTTGCGCTGGCCGTCGATCCCGACAATGAAGACATTGCCACGAACATCAAGCACTGCGAGGCTTTGCTGGCGGAGGGGCTCCCCACCGTGCCAAGCTCGATAGAGAAAGAACTGCGCATCAATCCCTTCCTGCGGAGCCGGCACGCCGCCATCAAAAAAGCCGTCAGGCGTTTCCATCCCGACGCATTCAATGAAGTCGAAATATTTGCCGCGCTGAGGGCCTGGAAAGACAGGTTTTAGGCAAGCTCACGATGGCGTTAAAAGCCGGCTCCTTTCAGAGCGGCATCAGCGCTGCCTTCACCCGGCCATCCAGCCAGGTTTCGCAGGTCTGGCCCGGTATGAAGGCTGTCGGTGTGAGAGGCGGCCGGCCGGGGCTCTGAACAGCAAGGCCGAACGTTGCGGGTGTCAACGAATGTGCCCCCTTTCAATGCCGCAGGGCTGGCGGCATCCGGTCGACGCCGCCAGCTCCGTGGTCACCTTGCGCACGCAGCGATGGGCGTGCCACCGGGCCGCGTGCGTCAGGTCCGTGCTCAGCGCGCCGCCTCGCCTCGGCGCACCCGCTCGCTCTTCACGCGGGCGTCGTTGGTCTTGTGCGCCAGCGCCAGCGCGCGCTCCAGCGCGGGCGACGGCTTTTGCGCGCTGGCCGCGGCGGCTTGCTCGGCAGCCGGGGTGGCGCGGCTGGCATCGGCCGAGTCGGCTCCGCCGCAGCCGGCCAGCACGGCGCCGGCCAGCAGCACGATGGCGACACCTCGCCCGCTGTGGCTCTTCATGCTCAAGGGATGTCTCATGGTCGTTGCGCTCCAGTTGCCGGCCTCCGTGGAGGCCGGGTAAGCAAGTCGAAAGGGTCCGGTGGAGGGGCCCGGCCGGCCCTTGCTGAGGGCTTGCCGGGCCACCCTGGACCTGCTCAGCGGTTGTTGTTGTAGTCGTCCAGCGTCTTGGCCAGGTTGTTCATCGTGTTGGCATCGGCCGCGCCGATCGCCGTGTGGGTCTTGCCGTTGAACGCGTACTTGCCCAGCAGCAGAACCGCCTGGTTGACAGCCGTGGTCGCCGCACCAGTCCTGCCCGCGCCCGCAAGGTAGTTCAGCTCGGCTGCCACCAGTTGGGCCGCCAGGTTGAACGCCGGGTCGCTCGCCATCTTCTTGCCCGTGTCGGTGGTGGACTTGTTGAGCAAGTTCACCGCGGCCGTGCAACTGGGCGCCACGTTGGGCGTCGCCGTGCTGCCGGACAGGGTCAGGTAGTAGGTCGCTGCGAAGGTCGGGTAGACACCGCTTTGCGCCGAGACCACCAGGCCCGGAGACGCGGCCTTGGCCAACGTCTGGTCGAGCACCGGCTTCTGGCTGCCGCCGCTGCAGGAGGCCCAGTTCTTCCAGTAGCCGATGGTCAGCGCCCGCCCGCCCGGAGGAGGCGTGTTGTCCACGGCGAAGGACTTGGTCTGGCCAGCCTGCACCGTGAAGTTCACGCACAGGATGCTGTTGTCCACGTTCGGATTCGTCGCCACGCCGTCAGGCGGCATGAACGAGCTCGGTACGAAGGACCCCAGCGTTGTCTGCCAGCCCGGCATCGTGCTCTCGCAAAGCTGGTAGGTGTCGCCAGGCACCAGCCAGGTTGTGAACGCGATGATGCCGCCATTGAGTGCGGTGGCTTGGCCGCTTTCCAGCGTCGTGCCGACTTGCGTCGTGGAAGCGCCCTGCCGGAGCTGGAACGTGAAGGCCTGCGTGCTCGTGAGCGGCAGCCCCTGGACGGTCTTCACAACGCGGGCCTTGCCCTGCTTCTGGTTGTTGAAAGTGCACGAGAAAACGCGGCCGTAGTCCTCGGGATAGTCGACCGTGAACTCGCAGACCTTGTCACCGTTGGCGTCAGGCGATGCGCCGGTGAGCAGCCAGGCCGGCGACTTGGTGGTCTCCGTCACGGTGTAGGTGCCCTCCGCCAGCACCTTGGCGAACGCTGCATAGCCCGCACCCGCCTGGACCGTGATGGCCTCGCCCGCGGCACTGAGCCCCGGGCCGCGCAGCGTGAAGGTCCAGTTCAGGTCCGGATCGCCGCTGGGCAGCAACGGGTCGGTGATCTTCTGTACCCGCGCAGCGGCCAAGCCGTTGGCTGGCACGTTGTTGAACGCGGCGGTGCCTTCGCATTCCAGAGCATCGAAGACGTCGTCGCCATCGGCACCGGCCTTGAGGTGCAGCACCTGCTGGTCGCCGCCTTGCGGTTGCAGCCCGGAAGGGACACCGGTCGCCCCGGCGCTGGCAAAGAAGGTCGAGGACAGCTCCGTCACCGTGTAGTCGTCCGGGACCAGTCCGTCGAGCTGCAGCGACTGCATGAGGCCACTGCTGGCGTTGAAAGTCAGCGTCTTGTCGACCTGGTAGCTGGCGTCACCACCCCGGGTAATGCGGAAAACGACTTCCAGCCGCTCGCCGCTGTCGAAGGTATAGCTGGCCGGAATGGTCTTCTGGAGGTTGAGCTTGACTGCCGCGCTCGACGTGATCGCCACGTTGATCGGGCCGGCAACCAGCTCGTAGGTCGGCGACGGCGCTTCGGCCACCAGGGTGGCGGTGTCGGTCAGCACGCCGTCAACGATGCGGCGTCCATCCAGGTAGACCGTCTTCCTGAACAGCACCGTGTTGGTGTTGGTCTGGCCCGCCACGCCCCAGTCCACCTCGCCGTCAGTGCGCGTGCCCGCGACGTAGCCGTTCGTGAAGGCACCAAGGACCGGCGCCGCCACGGCGTAGCTCAGATGTGCACCAACGATGGACTCGACATCGGCAATGGCCACCGAGGCGTTGTTCACCGTGCCGGAGGTGATCTGCGCCTGCGCTGCCGCGCTGGTGGTGCCCGGCACGGGCACACCGGTGACCGTGTCCGTGTAGCTGCCAGTGACGACGTCGTTGAGGTAGTCCCCCACGGTGCCAGCATCACTGGACAGCGTGGCCGAATGCGTCGCCACCAGGATCTGCTGATTCGCCGGCACGTCCACCGGGCCGAACGAGGCCTGGTCCAGCAGCGTGGTCTGGGCCGTGCCCTTGTAGATCTTGTCCGTCACGCTGACGGCAATCGTGCGGGCCGCCGGATTTTTGGCGTAGATGTTGGTGATGACGTGCACGCCACCCGCGACCGTCCCGACCTTCTCGTACTTGACGGTGAAGGTGACTTCCCTGGACTGCTCGCTCGAAGGCGCCGCGCAGACGTCGCCGAAGTTGAGCGACAGCTGGTCGGGCGACTTGGTAAGGTTCCACTGCACGGTGGAGTCGGCGCTGGCCGCCATGTCCTTGTGCAGTTCCTGCGGCAGGATCTCCTTCACGGGGATGGAGACGTCACGCGCACCGATGCCGTTGGTCGTGAGACCACCGCCGGTCGTGGGCAATGCCAGGTTCGCGTGCAGCGAGGAGCCTGGGAACAGGTGCGAACCCAGCGCCAGCCGCGCGTAGTAGTCGAACACACAGGTGGTGTCCTTGGGCTGCGTCACCGTCAGCAGCCGGTACAGCGAGCGGCTGATGCCGCCCAGTCCCGGGTTGGCCTCCTGCTGCGGACCGACGGTCGCAGGACAAGTGGCGTCGGACAGCGCCGTGTTGAGCACGGGCGCGGAGATCACGTCATAGCCCGGCCGCTCCGGGTTGCCGTCGGCGCGGTCCACGACCACGGCGATGGTGTAGGTCTGCGTCGCCGGCGCGGAGTTGCCCGCGTTCAGCGTGACGCGGTACGGCACCAGGTCCAGTTCATTCCAGCCCTTGCCCAGGTTGCCGCTGGTGTAGACCGTGTTGGGACACACGAACTGGCCGCTGCCATTGGGCAGCGTGACCGTGCCGTCGTTGCGACAGCCTTCCAGTGTCGCGCTGACCTTGTCCGGGTCGGCCGCCTGTGCCGCGGGTGCGCCCGTCGCCCAGACAATCACCGCCAGCAATGGCACGGCAATGCGTCTCATTAAATCGACCATGACTACCCCTTTCTGCCGGCCGGGAGCCGGCATAGTGGTCGTGAAGCAGGCACGGTCACACCAAACCCTATTTAGGGTTTTGGATGGCTAACCTGCATTATTTGGCGCTTGAGCGCCCAACCCTCACGGGTTTTTCGATGCTGGTTGTTTACTGAGTTGCAGCATGGCAGAGCCCTTTCGGCAATAAATTGCACCGACGCGTTGCGCCGTGCTCGTGCCTCGAAACGCCAAACGGCTCAGCGTTTCGACTGGGAACTCTTCAGAATTGCAGTCATGAGCAGCCCCTTGCCGCCGCACATGCCAGTGCGCGCTCACTATGGGCCTGACCTGATCTAAATTTTGTTCTTATGCTCGGAAGAACATCAGCCTATAACAAATCGCTCAAAGTATCAGCAGAAATATTCGTAAAGCAGAGTGTGCGCTCCTGACTTCTTGTAACGTCAATTCAAAAAAACAGTTTTTTCATTCGGATGATGTGTTTTACCGCTGAAGCCCAAACAAACGGCACACAGACAACCGCCTGCCAAAATTCCTCAGAAAGCCAATAGATACCTTTTATAGCTATGAGACGTTGCGACAAACGCCTTTATCGCCACACGTTGCTTGAATTTTTCGCTTTCCCGCCTTAACCGGCTGGCCAGCATGTGTGCTTCAAGCGATCGCAATTCTCTATTGCAGCACCAGAGCAGCGGTGAATACGACCAATATTTTCCCAAACGAACATTCACTGGTCTTTATGCCAAATAAATTCAATATTTGGCCGCATTGAATCTCAAATGCGATCCCGTTGTTGCAAAAAGTCGATCAATGCCCGCAGTTTGCCGGGAATCTGCGATCGGTTTGGGTAATAGAGATAGAAATGCTCTCCCGCAGGGCCGTGGCGCTCGAGTACCGCTGTGAGCTCTTCCGCAGCAATGGCCTCTGCCGCAAAGGGCTGAAATACGTAAGCCAGCCCACACCCCTGACGGGCTGCGTCCAAAACGCAGCGCATTTCGTTGAAGGTGAGTCGTCCACGAACCGCGATGGTTACTTCGCGGCTGCCCGAGCCGAAACGCCAGTCGAGATATCGGCCGCGATGGCCGATGCGTTGGCGAATGCACTCGTGGTCGAGCAAATCGGCCGGTTTCGTTGGCACGCCATGATCGCGCAGATAACCGGGATTGCCGACGACCACCATCGGCTGGCGAGGGCCGACCGGGACCGCGATCATGTCGAGTTGCAAGGCATGGCCGAGGCGAATACCGGCATCGCTGCCGCTGGCCACGATGTTTGCCAGCCCGTTATCGATCTGCATATCCAATTCGATGTCGGGAAATTCGGCCAAAAAGGCCGGCAATCGAGGTTCGAGCAGCGTTTTGTAGGCCACGTACGACGTATTGAGCCTGAGCACGCCCCTCGGCCGGGTTGAGGCCTCACCGACTTGCTGCACCGACAGGCGAACCCGCTCCAGTGCCGGCACGATACCTTCGAGCATCTGGCTGCCTGCTTCCGTGAGCGCCACGCTGCGCGTGGTGCGGTTGAACAGCCGCACGCCAAGCTGCTCTTCGAGTTGCTTGATGGTCTTGGAGATTGCGGTAGGCGTGACGGCCATCTCCGCGGCAGCGCGCGCGAAGTTCAGATGCGCGGCCACCCGCTCGAAAGCCATGAGCGCGGGCCACGGCGGCGACGTGCGAGCGGGGCCTGGGCGGCTGCGGGACGGCGGCATGGTGGGCTCCTCGGATGCTGCTCAATTATGAACTTCCAGTTCATTCGGCATGGTCCATTGCAGAGATTCACGGCATCAATGCGGCTGCCTACCCTTACGCCTGCCAACTCAACGAAGCCCAACCATGTCGCTGACCCACATGCCCGCCACCCGCACCGACAGCCCCTTTGCGTCGATGCGGGGCCACCACGTCGCCATCCACGTACCGGATTTCCAGGAGGAAGTCCGCTGGTTCGTCGAGGCGCTGGATTTCCGCGTGATCCACGAATGGCCCTATGCGGACCAGCAGTTGGCCTACCTCGCCCCGCCCAACGACAACGCCTTCTTCGTCGAGGTGCTGGGTGGCGGCGATCCCAAGCCGATTCCCAAACCCGTGTACGCCGATCTGGGCGACAGCCTGCGTCTGGCGGGCCTGCACCATTTCTGCCTCAACGTCGATGACATCGAGGCGACGGTGGCGGAGCTGCGGCGCCGCGGCGTCCACATCGTCACCGAGCCCTTCGAGCTGCCGGTGATCAACCGCCGCCTGGCCTTCCTTGCCGACCCCTTCGGCAACCTGATCGAACTGGCCCAGGTCCTGGGCTGATGGTGCGCGACGCAAGGAGGTCCATCATGAGCAAAACGATCCTCACGCTGGGCGCCGGCCCCGGCATTGGGCTGGCGACAGCCCAACGGTTTGCCCGCGAGGGCTATGCCGTCGTCCTTGCCGCGCGCGACGGCAAACGGCTGGAACGCCAGGCCGCCGTCCTGCGCACAGCGGGCGCCGACGTGCAATCCGTGGCGCTGGACGTGTCCGACGCCAGCGCGGTCTCGGCACTGATACGCGACCTCGGCGACCGCCTCGACGTGCTGCACTACAACGCAGGCATCCTGCGCTACGACGCCCAGGGGGCCTTGCAGACCCATGCGCTGGAAGATCTGGCCGAGCGCGACCTGGAAAGCGACGTCCGCATCAACATCACGGGAGCGCTGTACGCGATCCGAGCCGCCATGCCAGGCATGAAGGCGCGCCAGCGCGGCACCATGCTCCTCACCGGCGGCGGGCTCGCCACCCATCCCGCAGCCGAGCTGCTCACGCTGAGCGTCGGCAAGGCGGGGTTGCGCACCATCGCCCAGGCGCTGTTCCAGCCCCTGAAGGCCAGCGGCGTCCACATCGCGGTGCTCGACGTCGCCACGCTCGTGAGCCCGGACTCCGCCCAGGCGCACGGCGTCGGCGAGGCGTTCTGGCAATTGCACGCGCAGCGCGAGCAACCCGTGGAGAGCTGGAGCTGGGAAGCCCGCTATTCATGACGTCCCGGCGCGGGAGTGGCCATGCGTCGCCCTGGTTGATCCCTGTGCGGTCCTCGGCCCCGCCGCGCCGGCACGGCAGGGCCCGGCGGGGCAGCGGCACGCGTAGTGGCTGTCTCGATTGATCCAGCCTCGATCCACGCCTACCGTCACGGCCATGGACCGCCTCCCGCCGCTCAACGCCATCCGGGCCTTTGAGGCTGCCGCACGCCACATGAGCATCACGCTCGCGGCCGAGGAGCTGCATGTGACGCCCGGTGCGGTCAGCCGCCAGATCAAGACGCTCGAAGACGCCCTGGGCGTCCAGCTCTTCACCCGCGGCCATCGCAATATTTCCCTGACCCGCCAGGGACAGGACTACTGCCGAGCAGTCACACGCGCTATCGAGGTGCTGCGCGAGGCCACGCGCAAGCTCCAGCGCAGGCGCCAGCGCAAGCAGCTCAAGATCCGCGCCTACACCACCTTCGCCATGCGCTGGCTGATCCCGCGGCTGTCGGGCTTCCATGCCGCGCACCCCGACATCGAGGTGCTGCTCAAGGCTTCGCTGGAACCCGTGGACTTCCGCAACGAGGACATCGACGGCGCGATCCGCCTGGGTGACGGCCACTGGCCCGGCGCCCACGCAATCCGCCTGGTGGACAACGTGCTGGTGCCCGTAGCCAGTCCCGCGCTGCTCGGTGCCGGACCGAAGCTCAAGCGCCCCCCGGATCTGGCGCACCACACGCTGCTGCACAGCATCGCGCGGCCGGACGACTGGGGCTACTGGCTGGAAGCTGCCGGCGTCAGCGAGCAGATCGATGCCCGGGCCGGGATGACCTATGAGAGTTCCGCAATGAGCTACGCGGCGGCCGTCGAAGGCCAGGGCGTGGCCATCGCACAGCGCTTTCTGGTCGAGAAGGACTTGCAGGAGGGCCGGCTCGTCACGCCGTTCAAGAAGGCCCTGGACATGGGCGACTTCACGTACTACCTGCTCACGCCCTCGCACCGCGAGGAGTCGGCCGACATGCAGCGGTTCAGGCTGTGGCTGCTGGAGCAGTTCCACGCTGCTTGAGCGCCGGGCCGGCAGGCTCGGCACAGCACACCGCCCGCGAGTGATGCAGCGCGTCGATGTCCACGTCGCTGAATCCGCAGTCCTTCAACACCTGCCGCGTGTCTTGGCCGAGCGTGGGCGCGGCGCGATGTGCCTGCGCGTTTGCCTGGGCACTGTTGACCGGGAAACCGGGCAACCTGACCGCGCCGACTTGCGCATGGTGCACCTCGGCCAGCATGCGATTGGCCGCGACCTGCGGATGGCGTGCCACGTCATCGTAGCTGGCCACGCGGGCGCAAAGGATGTCTGCAGCCCCCAGCAGCGCCAGCCATTCGTCGGTGCCGCGCGTGCGAAACACGTCGGTGAGCAAGGGCACCAGGGCTTGCCGATGCGCCACGCGCAGCGGCGAGGTGGCAAAGCGCGCATCGGTCGCCAGGTGCGGCACGCCCAGCAGATCGCACAGGCGCGTCCAGCGTGCGGGCATGTAGGCCGCCACCATCACCCAGCCGTCCCGCGTCTGGAAGGCCTGGTTCGGTGCCGAATAAGGCGCTGCGCTGCCCACCCGCTCGGGCAGCGCGCCATCGGCCAGCCAGCTCGTGAGCGAGGACTGCTGCAGCGCCAGCGCGCAGTTCAGCAGGTTCACGTCCAGGTGGCCGCCCTGCCCGTCGCGGGTGCGCTGCGCCAGCTTGGCCAGCACCGCCATGGCCGCAACGTAGCCCGTCATCACGTCCACCACCGGCGCCTGCACCTTGCACGGCTCCGCGCCCTCCAGGCCGATCAGCCCCATCAGACCGGAGTCCGCCTGGATGATGCCGTCCACGCCGGCATGTTCCGCACAGGGTCCGGTCTGTCCGTACGCGGAGATCGAGCAGTAGATGAGCGCCGGCTGCGCCTGCAGCAACTGCTCGGGGCCCAGGCCCAGGCGAGCCATCACGCCGGGACGCATGCTCTCCACGACCATGTCCGCACCGGCGACAAGGCGCCGCGCCACTGCCAGGCCAGCGTCGCTCTTGAGGTCCAGCGACACGCCCAGCTTGTTGCGGTTGAAGCCGTGGAACAGCGCGGCGTCTTCGCCGATCCAGCCGGGTCCCAGGCCGCGGCCGAGCTCGCCTCCCGGCGGCTCGATCTTGATCACGCGGGCCCCCATGTCGGCCAGCAGCATGGTGCAGGTCGGCCCGGCGCCGATCTGCGTGAAGTCGACGACGGTCAACCCGTCGAGCGCATTGCGCAGCATGTTCACTCTCCTGAAGCGTTGTGGGCGCGCTTGAACGCGCCCTGGGCTGGCGCGACCTTGAGCATCACCGTCACGGCGACACCTTGATGTGGTTGTCGGCAATGACACGCTCCCAGCGCTTGAGCTCCGTGCCGATGAAGGACTTGAGCTCCGCGGGCGTCGACACCTGCTTCTCGAAGCCCTGCTGCGCGAGCTGCTTCGCCACGGCCGGGTCGTTCAGCGCCTGGACCATCGCCTCGTTGAGCCGGGCCACCACCTCCGGCGGCGTCTTGGCCGGCGCCAGCAGGCTGTACCAGAGGCTGGCGTCGTAGTTCTTCAGGCCGGCATCTCCGAAGGTGGGCAGCTCCGGCGCCAGCGGCGTGCGCTTCTGGCCCGCAATGCCCAGCGCCCGCACCTTGCCGGTCTGGATGTGCTGCGCCACGGAGGCGTAAGTCGCGAACGACACCTGTATCTGGCCGGCGATCAGGTCCGTGATCGACAGGCCCGTGCCGCGGTAGGGCACGTGCAGCATCTCGGTCTTGTTGAGTTTCGCGAACACCTCGCCGGCCAAGTGCTGCGGTGTGCCGTTGCCCGGGCTGCTGTAGCTGAGCTGGCCCGGATGGGCGCGCGAATAGGCCAGGAACTCCTGCAGCGTCTTGTAAGGCTCCTCGGGATGGCTCACCAGCACCATAGGCACTGAGGCCAGCAGGCCCACGGGCTCAAAGTCGCGCTCGATGCGAAACGGCACCTTCATGCCCAGGAACGGATTCATCGTCACCTGGCTGGAAGCGATGACGAGGGTGTAGCCGTCGGGCTCGGCACGCGCCACCAGTTCCGTGCCCAGGTTGCCGCCCGCGCCGGGCTTGTTCTCGATGACGATGGTCTGCCCAAGCAACTGGCCCATCTTCGGCGCCACGGCGCGGGCCAGGATGTCGTTGCCCCCGCCGGGCGAGAACGGCACGATCAGGGTAATGGGCTTGTGCTTGGCGAAGCTTCCTTGGCCCAGGGCCGGCGCAGCCAGCAAAGCGGCCACGCAGGCGGCCAGGACGGTGCGGCGACGGGAAGTGGTGTTCATGCTGGTCTCCTTCAGGTCGTGGCGGCTCAGCGGCCGGTGTAGACAGGCGCACGCTTCTCGGCAAACGCCCGGCGTCCTTCCAGGCGGTCGGCCGTGTCGCGCAGCACGCCCCAGGTCATCTCCGTGAGCTGCTGGGCATCGGCGTCGCTCAGGTGGGGCGTCTGGCGCGACAGCCGCTTGATGGCCTGTACCGCCAGCGGGGCGTTGGCGGCGATGCCCCGCGCCAGCGCCAGGGCGCGTTCGCGCAGCGCCCCGGGTTCCAGTACCTCGCTGACCAGGCCGATGCGCCGGGCCTCATCCGCACCCACGCGCTCGCCCGTGAGCGCCATCTGCAGCGCATGCGCCGACGGCACGGCACGCAGCAGCCGGTGCAGGCCGCAGACGGCCGGAATCGAGCCCACCTTCGCCTCCGGCAGCCCGAAGCTGGCGTTGGCCGCAGCCAGGCGCAAATCGCACTGCAGCGCGATCTCCAGCCCGGCGCCCAGGCAGTGGCCGTTCACGGCCGCGATCACCGGCTTGCACAGACCCAGGTCCGTCAGGTCCATGAGCCGGATGTACAAGCCCAGGTCCGCAGCCCGCTCGGGGCTTTGGAACGCCGCTTCCGGGTAGGTGGCCGGCGAGCGCTGCGTGCCCTTGAGGTCGGCACCCGCGCAGAAGGCCTTGCCGCCCTCGCCCGTGAGCACGGCCACGCGCAGGTCATCGCGATCGCGCACCGCGGCCAGGTGAGCGCGCAACTCGCGCAGCGTTTCGACGTTCAACGCATTCAGCGCTTCGGGGCGGGCGATAGTGAGCACCGCGACGGCGCCGAGGGTCTCGAATCGGACGTTCATGTCGGCTCCCCTCACACGCTGGGCGAGGACAGGCTGCGACCGCCGCACACGTACAGCGTCTGGCCCGTGACGTAGGACGACACGGGGTCCAGGAAGAAGGCCACGGCGTTGGCAATGTCCCGTGCCGTGCCGACGCGCCGCACCGGCACCGAGGCCTGCAGCCGCGACTGCACTTCCGGCGCGAAGTTGCGGAACAGCGGGGTGTCCACGATGCCTGGTGCCACTGCGTTGACCGTGACGCCTTTGGCCGCGAACTCGATGGCCAGCGAGCGCGTGAGGCTGACCACTGCACCCTTGGCCGCCGAGTAGTTGGCCTGGCCGAAGCCGCCCAGCCAGGCACGCGACGAGATATTGACGATGCGGCCGAAACCGCGCTCGACCATGCCCGGCAGCACGGCGCGGCAGCACAGGAACTGCGAGCGCAGGTTGGTGTCGATCACGAAATCCCAGTCCTCGTCGCGCATTTTCAGGAAACGCATGTCGCGCACGGCGCCGGCGTTGTTGACCAGGTGGTCTATGCGGCCGGCTTGGGCAACGACCTTGGCCATGGCGGCCTCGACCGCGGCCGCATTGGTGAGGTCCGCCGTGGCGCCCAGGACATCCAGACCCTGCGCGGCAAGCGAGGCGACCGCTTCCTCCAGTGCCGCGGCGTCCCTGTCCAGCAGAGCGACGGTCAGACCGTCCTGCGCCAGGCGCTGCGCCAGCCCCAAGCCGATGCCGCGGGCGGCACCCGTGACGACGGCCACCTGGCCGGCTTCGAATCGGTTGCTGCGCATGCTCAGACTCCCAGCAGGTGCACGGAGGACGCGGCGTGGTCCACGCCGGCGATGCCGCCGCCGGTGCACTGCGTCAGGCCGATCCTGGCGCCGGGCACCTGGCGTGCGCCGGCACGCCCCTGCAACTGCCACAGGATCTCCACCATCTGCGCCACGCCAGTGGCGCCCAGCGGGTGTCCCTTGGCCAGCAGCCCGCCGCTGGGGTTCACCGGCACCCGGCCGCCCAGCGCCGTGGCGCCGGAGCGCAGCAGCGGCACCGCCTCGCCGCGCCGGGCCAGGCCCAGCGCCTCGTAGTACAGCAGCTCGGCGATGGTGAAGGCATCGTGCAACTCCACCACGTTCACGTCGCCCGGACTCACGCCGGCCTGCTCATACGCCTGGCGCGCGGCGCGGGCCGTGATCTCGGCGTCCAGGATGTCGTCACGGGCATCCTCGCGCAGGCCAGACACCACCGCCGAGGACAGCACCTTCACCGCCCGGCGCTCGCCACGCCGGCGTGTGCCCAGCACCACCGCCGCGGCGCCGTCCACCTGCGAGGGACAGCACTGCAGCAGCGTCAGCGGGTCGGCGATCATGCGCGAGGCCAGCACCTCCTCCAGCGTGGTCTGGCTGCGCTGCTGCGCATACTCGTTGAGTGAGCCGTGGCGGCGGTTCTTCACCGCAACGGCGGCGAGGTCTGCGGGCGTGGCGCCGCGCTCGTGCAGGAAGCGCGTGCCGCGCATGGCGTACACCGCCGGCAGCACCATGCCAGCCCGGGCATAAAGGTCCGTCTTGTGGTCGTTGCGCTGCAGCGCGATGGTGCCGCCGCCCAGGGCGGTAAGCTGCTCGATGCCCAGCACCAGCACGGTGTCGTACTGTTGCGCGAGCAACGCGTGGCGCGCCAGGTGCACGCCGGTGGCACCGCTGGCGCAGGCGTTCTCGACGTTGTAGACCGGGATGCCCTTGAGCCCCAGGTCGCGCACGATCAGCTGGCCCAGGATCATGCCGCCGAGCACGTTGGCGCAGTACACGGCCTGGATCTCGCTGCGGGATACGCCCGCGTCGTCCAGCGCCTTCACAATCGCCTGCTGCGCCAGCTCGGGCGCCAGCACGCCGGGGTGCTTGCCAAAGCGCGTCATCGCGCCGCCGTGGATGTAGATCTCTTGCATGGTGTGCTTCCTCGTGTGGCGTCAGCCCTGCACGGCCTCGAAGACGTAGCCGAAGCGCTTGTCGGCCTTGGCCGCGTAGCGGTCGCCAATGGCCGGGCGCGGCTTGCCGCACAGGCGCCCAAACAGGCGCACGGGACCGGGCAGATCCACGTAGCCCAGCGCGTAGGGCGCCTCGCCGCTCTTGGGACTCGGGTGGATGACGGTGAAGCTGTAAACCTCCCCCACACCGGCCAGGGGCACGGTTTCGTGTTGCCGTATCAGCGGGGAGTCGGCACTCAGTGCCGGAAACACCAGCTCGCCGGATTCGAGATCACGGGAAGCCACAAGCGTGGGCGCGGGCGCGTTGCGCCACAGGGGATAGGAAAGCTCGGACACGACGTCTCCTTGGAAGAGAGCTCAGAACTTGCTGCGACTGCAGTGCTGCAAGTTTTCGTGCACGCAGGGGGTGCCGACAAACGAGATTTGCGACGTGCTCGCTTGAGGAAATTGCAAGCCAGGGCGAAGGCCGCCGCGGCAACGTCCATGGCTCAGGCGCGGCCGCGCGCCTGCAGCCGTTCCACCACGAAGTCGAAAAACAGACGCGCCCGCGCATCGTTGTCAACGAATATGGCGGCGGCTTCGTGCAGAACCCGTGTGGAAGCTACAAGCAAAGCGGCTACGGCCGCGAACAAGGCTTGGACGCCCTGGCCCACTATACCCAGCCGAAGTCGGTGATTATCCGGCGATGGGTCTGCGGGCGAAATCAAGGTCAAAACCAGCCGTGGCTGTAGCCTGCAGACCATCGAGCTCTGTAACCAGTAAAAATAATGAGCAAGAACAACAGCTGGCTAATACGGCACGCCGCAAATGCCGGCGTTGAATGGGGCATCGATATTGTCAGCCCCAAACGCGCCGCTTCCGACCGCGCGAGCACAATCAGGAAGATTTTCTTTTACTTTAAAAAGAACCCGGACTGGGCAAGATAATCATTGATCGTCATTACGCACTGTCTTCGTCGCCATAGCCTTCTTCTTCATCCTCGTCATCGTCCCCCATTTCCTCCTCCCCACTGTCCTGGACGTCGAAGTTATAGCTATATTTTGGTGTGCCATCACCCCCGCTCATGTCGCCACCCCGAATCAGGCGAAACACTTCCTTGACTGCTTTTTCCACGTCCGCCTCGGTTTTTCCTTCGATTTGAATATTTATCTCTCTGCTGAGCATGACTTCTCCTGTAGTTGACGATATGGGGCACCACAGATTGCAATTTTGCATTTGCGGCGCGCATTGAAGGGGATCAGTTTTTACCATCAATGAGCGGGCAGTGGCACCCCTGCACCTTCAGCAACGAACAGCAGGCGTTACAGATAGGGCCGTCGCTAAATAGGCACAAATAGCCCGCTCCGGTTTGACGGGCCGGCGCTGCAGTCCATTCAGGCGGTGGCGGCATCGCGGCGGTCGAGCCACTTCAGCAGCGTCGCGTAAAGGGCTTGGGGCTGCACCGGCTTGGCCACGAAATCGTCCATGCCCGCGGTCAGGCAGGCGTTGCGGTCCTCGTCGAAAGCGTTGGCCGTCATGGCCAGGATCGGCAGGGACTGCAGCCCGGGCAGCGCGCGCAATGCCCGCGTGGCCTGCAGCCCGTCCATGACGGGCATTTGCATGTCCATGAGCACCAGGTCGTAGGGCGCCCGGCGGGCGGCCTCCACGGCGGCCTGGCCGTCTTCCGCGAAGTCCACCCGCAGCGCCACCGCACGCAGCAATGCCAGCGCCACTTCGCGGTTGACGATGTTGTCCTCGGCCACCAGCACCCGCGCGCCGGCGTGGCGCTTGCGCAGTTCAACGTCGGCCCGCAGCGGCCGGGCCTCCTCGCGAGGCTGCACACCGGCGCCACGGCCCAGGCAGGCCGTGAACCAGAAGATGCTGCCACCGCCCTCGCGCGGCTGTGCGCCGGCACTGCCGCCCATGAGCTCGGCCAGGCGCCGCGTGATGGCCAGGCCAAGCCCCGTGCCGCCGTGCTCGCGCGTGGTCGATGTGTCGGCCTGTTCGAAGGCCTCGAACAGTCGCGCGACCTGCTGCGCATCGATGCCCACGCCGGTGTCCTCGACCTCGAAGCGCATCAGCAGGGCGCCGTCCTCACGCTGTTGCAGCAGCCGAGCCCGCAGCACGATGTGGCCGGCCCGGGTGAACTTCACGGCATTGCCCGCATAGTTGAGCAGCGCCTGTCGCACCCGCGTCTCGTCGCCGCGCAGCCACGGCGCCGCCTCATCAGCCTCTATCTCCAGCCTCAGCCCCTTCGCTGCGGCCCCCTCGCCCACCATGGAGCGCACCTGCTCAAGCAGCGCGGACAACTGGAAGTCGCGTTCCTCCAGCCGCAGTTTTCCAGCGTCGATACGGGACAGGTCCAGGACGTCGTTGATGATGGACAGCAGGTGCCGCGCCGCGTCGTCGATGCGGGCCACCTGCTCGGCCTGGCGCGGCGCCAGGCCGTCCTGGCCAAGCAGGTGCGCCAGTCCGAGGATCGCGTTCATGGGGGTGCGCAACTCGTGGCTCATGTGTGCCAGGAAGGCACTCTTGGCCAGGCTGACGGACTCGGCCTGCTCGGTGCGCTGCTGCAGGGCCGCCTCCATGGACTTGCGCTCGGTGAGGTCGCTGATCACGCTCAACAGGCCGCGGGCCTCGCCCTGCGCGTCGCGCAGCACGCTCACGGCAAGCAAGCCGGAAAAGCGCGTGCCGTCGGCGCGGACGTAGGTCCAGTCGCTGCGCGGGCCTTGGCCGGCGTCAACTGCGGGCGGCGGGTCGGTGCGGTGCATGGGCTCGCTGAAGGCCGGCGGCAGTGCGCTCGCATGCGCCTTCACGTCGCTGGGCATCGCCTGGGCCTTGTGTTCCAGCTCCCGCGGGTCGCAAAAGTCCAGGACGGAGCGCCCAAGCGCCTGGGCTGCCGGCAGGCGGAACATCGCTTCGGCCGCGGGGTTGAACATCGTGATGCGGCCCTGGAGGTCGGTGGCCACCACGGCGCTGGCCGCACAGTCCAGGATGGACTGCAACTCGCCCGTGCGCTGGTGCACCTGCTGCTCCAGCGTGGCGTTGAGCTCGACGATGCGCGCCTGCGCCGCCTTGCGGGCCCGGATGTCGTGCAGCGTGGTGGCCACGGCCACCACCTGGCCCTGCTCGTCGCGGATCGGGGCCATGGACACGGTGACGTCCAGGCGCTGGCCGCTGCGGTCCAGCCGCACGCTGTCGAAAGGCGTCACCGGCTCGCCTTGCTGCACGCGCTCCAGCGCGCGGCGCTGTTCCTCGCGCAGCTCGGCCGGCGTCATCAGGTCACTCAGCCGCTGTCCTCGCAACTCGTGCGCCTGCCAGCCCAGCAGGCGCTCGGCGGCGGCGTTCCAGCCCAGGATCTCGTCTTGCAGGCCGTGGATGACGATGGCGTCCTGCGCGCTGTCCACCACGGCAGCCCGCACCGTCCGCTCGCGCCGTACCAGGCGCCGCTCGTGCTCGACCTGCAGGCCGCCGTACAGCAGCAGCGCCAGCAAGGCCGACAGCGTCACCACGGCGCCCGCCAGGTTGACGGGCGAGCGCAGATTGAGCCGCTCGACAAAGGGCGGCAGCGCCTGGGCTTGCACCAGCCAGTCCCGGCCGGCCAACCGAATCGTCGCCTGCCGCACCAGCGTGTGGGGAACCGGCGCGAACCACGTCGCCGAGGTGAAGAAGCGCTCCGGTGCCTGCGGCTGCGTGACGTCCGTCAGCGTGATCGCGAAGGCGCCGCGGTCGTCGTCGAAGTCTTTCAGCACCTCCTCGGCCACCATGGGCACCACGCTCCAGCCCAGGGTCCGGCGTTCGCGCAACCGGGCATCGCCAGGCATGGCGCCCTCGTAGATGGGCAGCATCAGCAGGAACGCGCGCTCGCCCTCGTGGCGAGCCTGCACCAGCCGCAGTGGCGCGCTCAGCTGGACTTGGCCGCTCAGTGACGCCGCGCGCGCCGCGTCGCGCCGGCGAGGCTCGGACGCCAGGTCGAGCCCCAGGGCATCCAGGTTGCGCGGCAAAGGCTCGATGAACTGGACCACGACATGGTCGTCCGCATGCGGCGCCAGCTCACGGATGTGGAAGTCCGGCATCTCGCGGCGCCGCGCCGCCAGGAACTCCGCTTCCCGGCCCGCCTCCACGCGGCGGGCATAAGCCAAGCCGCGCGCGCCCGGGAACTCCTGCTCCAGCGCCAAAGAGTCCACGGCCGCCCGGAATTGTTCGAGCGTGATGGCCTCGGCCCCGGCCGCCAGCACGACGGCCCGCGCGCTGCGCACGCCGGATTCGTAAAGCTGCATCCGGCCGCGCAAGCGTTCGGCAGCGCGTTCGACGACCACGGAGAAGCGCGCGTTCTCCTCCTCCGCATTGGCCCGCACCTGCCATTGCCAAGCCATGCCGGCGCACGCGATCCCCACCATCAAGAGCACCGCAGGCCACCGCAGCGGCGATGCGTGCGCGGCCGGCAGCGCATTCATGTCGGCGCACGCACTGCAGATACCGCGGAGCAGCCCATCACGCCTCCTGCCGTCTCGCCGTCCCCGGAGCACCGTAGGGCTCGCCTGTGCGGGCAGCAATGCCGGGACTGAATTGATGTAGACCAGCAGTTTACGCGCGGCTGCCTTTCACCAAATGGGCCATTCCTACCCGTGCACCACCCGCGCAGCGCCTCATTCGTGCAGAAACTCCCCGCGCCAAGCGCGTCGGAAGCGCAAGCCACGCGCAAGCGACAATCCGCGCGCCCTGGCATAGGAAGCGCACATCACCGTGACACATTCGGACGTCGTAGAGGATCTGGCGAGCCGCTCACAGCAGCGATTGGTGTTGCTGCTGACCATCGCAGTCCTTGGATTGGCTGCGCTGATGCTGCCGTTCGCCGCGCATCCCTTCGCGCCGCTTCCTCACATCAGTGGCATGTACGGGACAGCGACCGCCATAATCGACCTGGCCACGTTTTGGCTGCTGGCGTCAGCGCCAAGACAACCGCGCTCGCACGCCATCATTGCTGCGGCCTATCTCTTTGGCGCCCTGATGGCGATGGCTCACGTGCTGACCTACCCTGGCGCGGTGCTCGATGACCGGGCTGTCGTTGGATCGCCGCATGCGGTGAGCTTGTTGTTCATCGCCTGGCGGGCCGGCTTTGCAGGATTCGTTCTTTGGGCTGTCCTGGCCTCATCCCGGGACCAGATGGCCGCACGCAGCAAAACCAGCTCGCTGCCGTCTGTCTTGGCCGTCTTGTCGGCGGTTGCGTTCTTCTTTGCCTCCCAACTGACGGACGCTGCAGCCTTGGCAACCGTATCCGGCCGAGAGATGTTCAGCGCGCTCAGCCGCCAGGGGTCGTATGCGGCGGCAGTGCTGGCGGTTGCCGCCGTGTTGATGATCTGGCGGCTGCGGCTTTGGAGCCGCTCCATATTTGTCTGGCTGGTTTTTGTGCTGGTGGCTGAAGCCACCGCTGTCTGGCTGAGCACGTTCAGCGGCGGCAGGTACACGCTGGCCTGGTACGCCACCCGGGTCGAGGGCGTCATTGCGAACGCCGTCGTGCTGGTGCTGTTGGCAAGGCACTTCCGCAACTTGCAGATGGACCTGGCCAGCACGGTTGCCATGCTTCAACTTCGCACGGAAGGGCTTCAGGCGGAGATCCATCGCCGCGAGAGCGCGGAGGTCAAGCTCGCACAAGCCAAGAAACTCGAAGCGGTTGGGCAGCTGGGGGCCGGCCTGGCACATGACCTGAACAACATCCTTCAAGTCGTCATCGCGCGCCTGGCGCTCTTGCAGCGACGCGCAGGCAGCGCCGTCGACGCCGATGTGGAAGTGATCCGGCGCAACGTGCGCAAGGCAGAGGCGCTCACCCGCCAGCTCACGCTGCTGTCGGGCCGGCGCCATCACAACGCCCGGCCGCTGGACCTGACCGAGATATTCCTCTCCATCGCCGAAGGCCTGCGGGCGCTGCTGGCAAAGCGGCATGAGCTTCTCATCGACGTCGAGCCGGGTCTGCCACACATCGCGGTGGACGCTCTGGAGCTTGAGATCGCCTTGACCAACCTGGTCACCAACGCTCGCGACGCCATGCCCGAGGGTGGGCAAGTGGCCATTGGGGTGCGACAGGTTCCACGCCCCGATGGCACGGTGAGCATCGACATCCAGGTACGCGACACCGGCTACGGGATGACGGCGGAGCTGCGCGAACGGGCATTCGAGCCCTTCTTCACCACCAAGGAGCCCGGCAAGGGAACCGGTCTGGGCTTGCCGCAGGTGCATGGGTTCGTGTCCGCCAGCGGCGGCAGCGTCAGCGTGGAAAGTGAGCCAGACCGCGGCACGGCAGTCACCATGTCCTTTCCCATTCATGCCGAGCCGACGAATCACGACCTCTCGCCGCGAGCCGCCCACCCGCTGCGGACGGGCCAGGTCGTGCTGCTGGTGGACGACAACGACGATGTGCGGGAGGCCTCTGCACAGCTGCTTCGCGCAAGCGGCTGCATCGTGCGCCAGACCTCGGATGCGTCCGTGGCACTGGCGCTGCTGCATGACGGCTTTCGTCCGGGGCTGCTCATCTCCGACATCGTCATGCCTGGTGGCCTCGACGGCGTCGAGCTGGCACACCGCGCCAGAGCCGTGCAGCCGGATCTCGTCATCCTGCTCGTAACAGGCTACAGCGACGCTGCCGACACGGCCAAGGCGCGAGGCTTCCCCGTCATGCGCAAGCCCTACGACTTGGCTTCGCTGGCGCGGGCACTTTCGTAGTGGTCGGACGGCTAACGCGGACACGGCGCCTCGGTCGGAGGCTGCCATCGACTACTCGATCCACGCCCGGCTGCCGCGGCCGATGGCGTCCCCCAAGCGCCGCAGTGCCGGCACGAAGCGTTCCTGCAGATCGCGCTCGGAAACCGCGGCCTTGGGGAAGACCAGGTTCAGTGCTGCCAGCAGCCGCTGCCCGGCATGCACCGGCACGGCCACGGCGGCGAAGTCGGCTTGCTGCAGCCATTCGCCTTCGTTGATGGCGTAACCGCGCTCCAGCGTCTGCGCGATCAGGCGCTGCACGAAGGCGCCGTCGCGCGCGAGCTCGCCCAGGCGATCGCCACGGCGGCGCAGCAATTCCAGCAGCGCCTCGCGCTCGGCCTCGTCGGCCGCGGCCAGGTAGGCGCGTCCAATGGCCGTCTCCAGCAGCGGCATCTTCTCGCCGATCATGGCCCGGTGCTGCGACAGCGCGCTCCAGCGGTGCGTGGACTCGCGCACCACCATGAAGCCCGCCTCGGCCGTGCCCAGGTCGCAGGGCCAGACCAGCTCGCGCACGGCGGCCTGCATGGCCGGCGAAGCAATGCGCGCCACCCACGCTTCGTCCTCGAACCCTTCGCTCAGCCGCCGAACCTCGAAGGTCAGGTAGTACTGCCCTTCCTTTTCGCCCTGGCGCACGAAGCCCTGCGCGCGCAGCGTCTCCAGCAGCCGCTTGGTGGTGGTGCGGTCCAGCGCGCACAGGCGCGCGAGCTCGCTGGTGCTGCCGATGCCCCCGGGCAGCCGGTTCAAGGCCTTGAGCACCGCCAGGCCGCGCGAGAGGCCGCGCACCTCCTTGTAGATGCCTTCGTCGTCGTCGCCGGCTGTGGAGGGCATGGCGGGCTTTGCTCCGGGTTAACCCAGGCGCAAACGTGCACCTGGTGCACGCAGTTTACGCATTGATCCAGCGCAAGGACATTGCGGCCACCGCGGCGCGACGCCGCTCGGATCCTGAAGGAGACCGCCGTGTCCACCCACCCCACCCGCTTCGACGCCGACGTGCTCATCGTCGGCGCCGGTCCGGTCGGGCTGACCATTGCCAACACCCTGGGCCTCTACGGCGTGCGGGTGCTGGTGGTGGAGAAGCTTGACCGCATCATCGACTACCCCCGCGCCATCGGCATCGACGACGAGTCGCTGCGCACGCTGCAGGCCACCGGCCTGGCCGCGCAGGTGCAGGCGCACATCACGCCCGACCATGCGATGCGCTTCGTCACCGGCAGCGGGCGCTGCTTTGCCGACATCGACCCGCGCACCGACGAGTTCGGCTGGGCACGCCGCAACGCCTTCATCCAGCCGCAGATCGACGAGCTCCTTTTCCAGGGCCTGGCGCGTTTCGCGCACGTGCAGGTGCTGTTCGGCCACGAGGTCGCGTCCTTCACGCAGGACGAGGCCGGCGTGACGCTGCAGCTCCAGGGTGCCGCAGCGGCGCGGCAGGCGCGTGGGCGCTACCTGGTGGCCTGCGACGGCGGCAACAGCTTCATCCGGCGCGGCCTGGACGTGCCCTTCGAGGGCCGCACCAAGCCCAACCAGTGGATCGTGGTGGACGTGCGCAACGACCCGCTGGGCACGCCGCACGTCTACATGCACTGCGACCCCGAGCGCCCTTACGTCTCGGCAGCGCTGCCGCACGGCATCCGGCGCTTCGAGTTCATGGTGATGCCGGGCGAGACGGAGCAAGAGCTGTCCCGGCCCGAGAACATGGCGCGCCTCATGCGCCAGGTGGTGGCCGATCCCGACAAGGTGGACTACATCCGCAAGCGCGTCTACACGCACAACGCGCGGCTGGCGGCCACGTTCCGCGTGCAGCGCGTGCTGTTGGCGGGGGATGCGGCGCACATCATGCCGGTGTGGCAGGGCCAGGGCTACAACAGTGGCCTGCGCGACGCCAGCAACCTGGCGTGGAAGCTGGCGCACGTGGTCAAGGGCCTGGCCGGTGAACGGCTGCTCGACAGCTACACGCAGGAGCGGCGCAGCCATGCACGCTCGATGATCCACCTCTCGGAGGTTGCGGGTGACATCTTCGCGCCCCCAAGCCGCTGGGGCGCGAAGCTGCGCGACGGGCTGACGCTGGCGCTCAACCGGCTGCCCTCGGCCAAGCGCTACATCGTCGAGATGCGCTTCAAGCCCATGCCGCGCTACCGGCAGGGTGCCGTGCTGACGAGTGTCGCGGCGGCGCCCAACGGGCTGCTGGCACGGATGCTGGAGCGCGCGGGCGGCTCGGCCCTGGGCCGCCTGCTCGGCCTGATGGCCGAGAAGGAGGGCTCGCCCGTGCACCGCCTCGTCCACGGCCGGCAGGCCGACGAGGGCACCGCCGTGGGGCGCATGTTCATCCAGCCCCGCGTGCTCTGCGCGGACGGACAGGCGCGGCTGCTGGACGAAGTGGTCGGCCTGAATTTCGCCATCGTGGCCTGGGGCACCGACCCGACCCACGGCATGAGCGCGCCGTCGCGGGCCTTCTGGGAGCGACTGGGGGCGCGCTTCATCACCGTCAAGCCCGCGGTACAGATGGCGCACCACGGCGACCACCGCCGCGGCGTGACCTGCATCGGCGACGTGGGCAACCGGCTCAAGGCCTGGTTCGCACAGCAGCCCAGCTAGGTGGTCTTCATCCGCCCGGACCGCTTCGTGGCCGCCCTGTGCTCGCCGCAGGAAGTGGACGCCACCACCCGCGCGCTGGCCGACGTGATGGCCATGCCGCTGGTGGCGCAGCCCGCCGCCGCATCGCTGCCTGCGCTGGCGGAGGCCGCATGAGCATGGACCGCGCCTTCCTGGGCTTGTCCCATTCGCCGCTGATGGGCCTCAACCCGGTGGCGGCGCCGGTCGAGGCCGCGCTGCAAAACGCCATCGCGCAGGCACGCGAGCAGGTGCAGGCCTTCAGGGCCGAGCTCGTGGTGCTGGTGGCGCCCGACCACTACAACGGCTTCTTCAACGAGTTGATGCCGCCGTTCTGCATCGGCACGGCCGCGCGCTCGGTGGGCGACTACCTCACGCCGCCCGGCAAGCTGCATGTGGACGCCGACATGGCGCTGGCGCTGGCCGAGCGCCTGATGGACGAGGACTTCGACCTCGCCGTCTCGCGCCGCATGCAGGTGGACCACGGCTTCGCGCAGGCGCTGCAACTGATGTGGGGCAGCCTGGACACGCCGCCGGTGTTGCCCCTGTTCGTCAACGCCGTGGCCCAGCCGGGCATCCCGCGCCTTCGCCGCTGCCGCCAGCTCGGCCAGGCCATCGGCCGCTTCCTGGACGACTGCCCCAAGCGCACGCTGCTCATCGGCTCGGGGGGCCTCTCGCACGAGCCGCCGGTGCCCACGCTGGCGCATCCGGACCCGGCTGTGCGCGAGCGCATCACCTTCCGTTGCGAGCCCACGCCGGCCGAGCGCGATGCCAAGACCCAGCGCGTGATGGCCGCGGGCCGCGCGCTGGCCGCGGGGGACGGCTCCATCAAGCCGCTCAACCCGGCCTGGGACGCGCGCTGGATGGATGCGCTGGAAACCGGCGGCGCCGCGCTCGATGCGCTGTGCGCACTCAGCGAGGACAGCATCGAGCGCGAGGCCGGCCTCTCGGCCCACGAATCCAAGAGCTGGCTGGTGGCGCGCAGCGCGCTGCCTGCCGGCCGCGAACCGCGCTGCACTTTGCGCCACTACCAGGCCATCCCCGAATACATCGCCGGCTTCGGCCTGCTGTGCCTGCAGGCCTGAACCACCCAGGAGAAGACATGGATCCCCGCATCACCGAATGGGCGCAGCGACTGCGCCAGGCCGAGTCCCAACGCGAGCCCGTCGAGCCGCTGCGCGACGAGATCGGCCCGGACCCCGAAGGCCGCATCGCCTACGCCATCCAGCAGGCCAACGTCGAGCATGCGCTGGCGCAGGGCCGGCGCATCGTCGGCCGCAAGATCGGCCTGACCTCGCCCGCTGTCCAAAAGCAGCTCGGCGTGGACCAGCCCGACTTCGGCACCCTCTTCGCCGACATGCTCTATGGCGACGACGAGGAGGTGCCGCTGTCGCGCACGCTGCAGCCCAAGGTCGAGGCCGAGGTGGCGCTGGTGCTCTCGCGCGACCTGCCCGCCGCCGACACCACGCTCGTCGAGCTGATCAACGCCACGGCCTACGTGCTGCCGGCCATCGAGATCGTGGGCAGCCGCATCGCGCGCTGGAACATCCGCTACACGGACACCGTGGCCGACAACGCCTCCAGCGGACTGGTGGTGCTGGGCGGCGTGCCCACGAAGCTCGACGGCCTGGACCTCAAGCTGTGCGCCATGTCCATGGCGCGCGGCGAAGAGACGGTTTCCAGCGGCAGCGGCGCGGCCTGCCTGGGCCACCCGCTCAACGCCGCCGTGTGGCTGGCACGCAAGCTCGCCGCGCTGGGCCAGCCGTTGCGCGCGGGCGACCTGGTGCTCACCGGCGCCCTGGGCCCCATGGTCGCCGTACAGCCGGGCGACCGCTTCGAGGCCCGCATCGAGGGCGTGGGCAGCGTGCGCGCGCGCTTTTCCGCCGCCTGACACCTCTTCAGAGACCACCCCAAAGGATTCGCCATGAACCCTACCCGTCGTTTCACCCTGGGTGCGCTGGCCGCCGCGGCCACCCTGGCGCTGGCCGGAGCGGCCGTCGCCCAGGATTTCCCGAGCAAGCCCGTCACGCTGGTCGTGCCGTTTCCGCCTGGCGGCGTCACGGACCAGATTGCGCGCGTGCTGGCCGGCAAGCTGCAGGAGGACCTGCGCCAGACCGTCATCGTGGACAACAAGCCCGGCGCCGGCGGCCAGATTGCCGCGCAGACCGTCAAGGGCGCACCGGCCGACGGCCACACGCTCTTCATCGCCGCCACGGAGATGTTCGCCGTCAACCCGACGCTGTTCCGCAAGTTCACCTACGACCCGCTCAAGGACTTCCAGCCCGTCACGGCGCTGATCTCCTCGCCGCTGGTGCTGGTCGTGCCCAAGAACAGCCCGGTCAACTCGGTAGCCGATCTGGTGGCCGCCAGCAAGAAGAAGGACGGTGGCCTGAACTTCGCCTCGCAGGGCGTGGGCTCCATCGGCCACCTGCTGGGCGAGCTCTACCGCAGCCGCAGCGGCGGCGATTTCCACCACGTCGCCTACAAGGGCTCGGCGCCGGCGCTGCAGGACCTCATGGGCGGCCAGGTGGACCTGATGTTCGACCCCGTCATCACCACCGCGCCGCTGATCCAGAGCGGCAAGCTCAAGCCCCTGGCCATCGCCGCGACGAAGCGTGCGGCGCAGTTGCCCGAGGTGCGCACGCTGCAGGAGCTGGGCACCACCGGCGTGGACGCCAGCGTGTGGTTCGGCGCCGTGGTCAAGGCCGGCACGCCCGCGCCCGCCGTGGCCCGGCTCAACGAGTCGCTGGCCAAGGCGCTGCGCAGCCCGGACGTGGTCAAGCGCTTCACCGACCAGGGCCTCCAGCCCATGCCCATGAGCCCCGAAGCCTTCGGCAGCTTCATGAAGGAAGAGATCACGCGCTGGAGCGCGCTGGTCAAGACGAGCGGCGCGTCCGTCGATTGAGGAACCCACCCATGAACAGCACCAAGCTCAAGGCCGCCATCATCGGCAGCGGCAACATCGGCACGGATCTGATGATCAAGATCCTGCGCCACGGCAAACACCTGGAAATGGGCGCCATGGTGGGCATCGACCCGGCCTCCGACGGCCTGGCGCGCGCCGCGCGCCTGGGCGTGGCGACCACCCACGAGGGCGTCGAAGGCCTGGCACGGCTGCCGCAGTTCGCAGACATCGACATCGTGTTCGACGCCACCTCGGCCGGCGCGCACGTCAGCAACGACGCCTTCCTGCGCAGCCTCAAGCCCGGGATCCGCATGGTGGACCTCACGCCCGCGGCCATCGGCCCGTACTGCATTCCCGTGGTCAACGGCGAGCAGCACCTCGACGCCAGGAACGTCAACATGGTCACCTGCGGCGGCCAGGCCACCATCCCCATGGTGGCGGCCGTCAGCCGCGTGGCCAAGGTGCACTACGGCGAAATCGTCGCCTCCATCTCCAGCAAGAGCGCCGGCCCGGGCACGCGCGCCAACATCGACGAGTTCACCGAAACCACCTCCAAGGCCATCGAGGCTGTGGGTGGCGCTGCCAAGGGCAAGGCCATCATCGTGCTCAACCCGGCCGAGCCGCCGCTGATGATGCGCGACACCGTCTACACGCTCTCGGACTTCGCCGACGAGGCCGCCATTGCCGCCTCGGTCGAGCGCATGGCCGCCGACGTGCGGGCCTACGTGCCCGGCTACCGGCTCAAGCAGCGGGTGCAGTTCGACCGCATTGAAGAGCCGCTCCTCATTCCCGGCGTGGGCCGCATCGCGGGCCTGAAGACCAGCATCTTCCTGGAGGTCGAAGGCGCCGCGCACTACCTGCCGTCCTACGCCGGCAACCTCGACATCATGACCAGCGCCGCGCTGCGCACCGCCGAGAGCATGGCGGCCAAGCTGCTGCAGCCGCTCACGGCCTGAAGGAGACCACCACCATGAACGGCAAGAAGCTCTACATCTCCGACGTGACGCTGCGCGACGGCAGCCACGCCATCCGCCACCAGTACAGCGTGGCGCAGGCCGCGCAGATCGCCAAGGCGCTGGACGACGCCAAGGTGGACTCCATCGAGGTCGCCCACGGCGACGGCCTGCAGGGCGGCAGCTTCAACTACGGCTTTGGCGCCCATACGGACCTGGAGTGGATCGAGGCCGTGGCCAGCGTGGTCAAACACGCCAGGATCGCCACGCTGCTGCTGCCGGGCATCGGCACCGTGCACGACCTCAAGGCCGCCTACGAGGCCGGCGCGCGCATCGTGCGCGTAGCCACGCACTGCACCGAGGCCGACATCTCCAGGCAGCACATCGAGTACGCGCGCCACCTGGGCATGGAAGCCGTGGGCTTCCTGATGATGAGCCACATGACCACGCCGCAAAAGCTCGCCGAGCAGGCCAAGCTCATGGAAAGCTACGGTGCCACCTGCTGCTACGTCGTGGACTCGGGCGGCGCCTTGGGCATGCAGGACGTGCGCGAGCGCTTCCGCGCCTTCAAGGACACGCTGAAACCCGAGACGCAGACGGGCATGCACGCGCACCACAACCTGAGCCTGGGCGTGGCCAACTCCATCGTCGCGGTGGAGGAAGGGTGCGACCGCATCGACGCCAGCCTGGCCGGCATGGGCGCTGGGGCGGGCAACGCGCCGCTGGAGGTGTTCATCGCAGCGGCCGAGCGCCTGGGCTGGAACCACGGCACGGAGCTGATGCGGCTGATGGACGCGGCCGACGACATCGTGCGCCCGCTGCAGGACCGCCCGGTGCGCGTGGACCGCGAGACGCTGGCGCTGGGCTACGCGGGCGTGTACTCCAGCTTCCTGCGCCACTCCGAGGCCGCGGCGAGGAAGTACGGCCTCTCCACCGTGGACATCTTGGTGGAGCTGGGCCGGCGGCGCATGGTCGGCGGCCAGGAGGACATGATCGTGGACGTGGCGCTGGACCTGCTCAAGGCCCGCGACAAGGGCCGCACGGCCGCGCAAGCCGCCTGATCGCTCTCCACCTTTTGAAAGACACGCCATGAGCAACACCCCCCTGACCGAAGCCTCCACCAGCCGCTTCGTGCGCATCCAGGAAGGCGACCTCGATCTCCAGCTCCACTACAACGACTGCGGCAGCGGCGACGAGACCGTCGTCATGCTGCACGGGTCGGGCCCCGGTGCCAGCGGCTGGGCCAACTTCAACCGCAACATCGAGCCGCTGGTAGCCGCGGGCTACCGCGTCCTCCTCATGGACTGCCCGGGCTGGAGCAAGAGCGACCCCATCGTGTGCACCGGCTCGCGCTCCGAGCTCAACGCCCGCGCCCTCAAGGGGCTGATGGACGCCATCGGCCTGGACAAGGCCCACTTGGTCGGCAACTCCATGGGCGGGCACAGCGCCGTGGCCTTCGCGCTCGCCAACCCCGCGCGCGTGGGCAAGCTGATCCTCATGGGCGGCGGCACCGGCGGCGCAAGCTCCTTCGTGCCCATGCCCACCGAGGGCATCAAGCTCATCGGCGCGCTGTACCGGCAGCCCACCATCGAGAACCTCAAGCGCATGATGAGCGTGTTCGTGTACGACACGAGCAGCCTCACGCAAGCGCTGTTCCAGGCCCGCCTGGACAACATGCTCACGCGCCGCGACCACCTGGAGAACTTCGTCAAGAGCGCCGAGGCCAACCCCAAGCAGTTCCCCGACGTGGGCCACCGCCTGGGCGAGATCAAGGCGCCGGCGCTGGTGATCTGGGGCCGCGACGACCGCTTCGTGCCGCTGGACACGGGCCTGCGCCTGGTGGCGGGGCTGCAGAACGCGGAGCTGCACGTCTTCAGCCGCTGCGGCCACTGGGCGCAGTGGGAGCACGCCGACAAGTTCAACCGCATGGTGCTGGACTTCCTGGCGCACTGAAGGGCGGGCGGCGGGTCACGCTGCGCCCTTCTCTTCCTCCATACGCATGCGCCGTCGCGCGCCCGGGGTCTCCGTGGCGACGACGGCGCTGCAGCCGTTGCGCTGCAGCCGTTTTGCACGAAAGGCGCCCATGAATTTGACAAGGCTGCACCGCCGAGGCGTGCTGGCGCTGCTGGCAAGCCTGCCGCTGATGGCAGCTCGCGCTGCGCCAACCCAGGCCACCAACGTCGACCTGGCGCGCAGGTTTGCCTACGACCTGCCCGCGCCTATCCAGGCGCGGCTGTACGCCGAGATCGACAAGGCCCTGGCGGACGATGCCGTGCGCTCGTCCCTGGAGCAGGCCGGACTGGTGCCGCCCGCCAGCACGCCGCAGGCGCTGGCCGAGCTGGTGCGGGGGGAGCTCGCCACGCGGGGCAGGCTGGTCAAGGCCGCGGGCATCGAGCCGGAGTAGGCGCACGAAAAAGCGGCACTGGTGACGGGCACCGGCACCGCAAGCCGTTGCGATGGTCAGGCAACGGCTCCCCTGGACATCGTGGCCCGCCTCATTCGACTTCTCGTTCGAAGCTGAGATTTTTCCCGTCATGCCCGCGAAGGCGGGCATCCACGCACGCCGGGAAGCCGCCCGGTACTCGTGGACACCCGCCTGCGCGGGTGTGATGAGGTCATTTCAGTGTGGAGAACGAATTGGAATCAGATCACCGCCACCGCCGATGCCACGTAGACCGTGGCCAGCGCGGTGTTGTGGCTCCAGATCGCGTAAGTGGCACGGCTGAAGGTGCTGGTTCCGGCCGACGTCCAGCCCACGGTGCCCGCGCTGTCGGCCAGGTTCACCGTGTCGCCCGCGGCCGCGCCGGCCACTTTGGTGAGGTCCAGCGCCAGGCCCGCGCCTGAGAGCGCGATCGAGTCCAAACCCCCACCGCCGTCCACGCGCGCGAGCCGGTCCGCGTTGCCGCCGCTGCCCAGCGGCGCCTGCAGCGCCTGCACCATCGTCGCGTCGATGACGAAGCGGTCGTTGCCCGCGCCGCCGTGTAGCACGCTGGCAGCCGTGGCCGTGAGCGTGTCGTCGCCCGCGCCGGCCACCAGGGTCTGCGCCGTGCCGCCGTCGCTGAGCGCGTCCGCCCCGGCCGTGCCGAGCTGGTCCACCGCGCTTTGCTGGAACGCCCCGCCCGTGCTGCCGAAGATCACCCAGGTGCGCCCGGCGCCCAGCCGCGTGCCCACGGCGGCGCCGGGCGCGCTCACCATCAGGTCGGCCACGCCGTCGCCGTTGACGTCGCCCGCGCTCCTGACGTTGAGGCCGCTGGCGTCGTCCGGGGACTGCCCGGCGATGGCGAAGCCACCGCGCCCCTCGGCCACGGCCGACAGCTCCATCGGGTTGATGACGGCCAGCGTCAGCCCCAGCTTGGCTGGCGTGGTGAACGTGCCGTCGCTCACGCCATAGCTCAACGCGATAGGCCCGGCGTAATTGGCATGTGGCGTGATGGTCCAAGTGCCGTTGGCGTTCTGGGTCACCGTGCCGTGGTCACAGGCAAGGTTGACGGGAGACAGCGCATCGCCGTCCCCGTCCGTGAAGCCCTGCAGCAATTGCGCCTTCGTGACCGTATAGGGCACGTTCACGTTGCCCACGATCAGCCGGGGCTGCGGCCCCGTCAATGCCGGCGCATCGGCAACAGGCGCCAGCGCCAGCCCCAGCGTGGCGGACGTCGATGCCTCGCCGTCGCTCACGGCGTAGCTCAGCGTCAGTGCCCCGCTGTAGTTGGCCGCCGGCGTGACGAGCCAGCTGCCGTCGGCGTTGAGCACCGGCGCGTCGTTGGCGCCCGTCACGCTCACGCTCACTTCCTGCGTGGCGCTCTTGCCGCTGCTGTCCGTGATGGTGACGTTGAATCGCTCCACCACCGTCTGCCCCGCGGCCAGGCGCTGCGCCGCGACGCGGTCCAGGCTGTAGCTCCACGCCACCTGGCCTTG
This sequence comes from Azohydromonas lata, assembly GCF_034427735.1. Taxonomy (NCBI): domain Bacteria; kingdom Pseudomonadati; phylum Pseudomonadota; class Betaproteobacteria; order Burkholderiales; family Sphaerotilaceae; genus Azohydromonas; species Azohydromonas lata. The sequence continues at coordinate 1,538 of NZ_JAXOJX010000045.1, read as the reverse complement.
GCCGTCGCCCGTGGCCGCGTCGGCCACCACGCCGGTAACGCTGCCACCCAGCGCGTTGCCCGCCACCACGCTCACGCTCACCGTGTGCGACTGCAACAGATCCACGTCGCTGAAACCCACCGTGCCTTGCGCCGAAAGCTGCGCTGACGCGCCTTCGTCCTCGCCCACGGCCGCGTCGGTGTGGCCGGTGATGCGTGGTGCGTCCACTTCCACCAAGCGCCCGTCCACCGCCACCTGCAGCGTCTCCACCATGGACACGCTAAGCCGCGTGCCGCCGCCAAAGTCGAAGGCGAAGTCCCGCCCAACCCCGCTGGACACCTCGCCCGTACTCAGGCGCACCACCGAGGCCAGGTGCGCCGCGTAGCGCGCCACTTCCGACTGCACCACCGCGCTGGCCCACTGCGCCGCGGCGAACTCCAGCCGCAGCGTGTCCAGCCCCAAGGCGCCGCTGTAGACGTCCGTGCAGCCCGCGTTCTCGGCCAACCGGTACACCAGCACATCCGCGCCGGCATAAAAGGAGTCCGCGCCGCCTTGCCCGTTGAACTGGTCCGCGCTGGTGGTGCCGGTGTATTTGCCGCCGCCGGCCGCAGCCGTGTAGGTCGCCATGGTGAATCGACCCTGTCAGGATTTCGACGCCAGCGGAACGCGGGTCCAACACGTGCTAGCGCCTACGCGGCGGCACGGGCGTCGTTGCTTGAATGAAGACCGCCCTGCGTTGCGACTCGCCGCTTTCCGACTGCCGGTTCAGCCTCAGCCAGGGCGCGCACGCCATGTCGAAACGAGCTTGGGCGACGGCCGCCACCGAAGCTCCGGGCTCATCGCACGCAGCTACGATTGCTGCCCTGAGCTCAGCGCCATGGCGCCGCCGCGGGTTGGATCTTGAGTACATGGATGTCCATCAAACTTTGATGGACGTCATCGTTGGCTTATGGCCCAAACCGCTCAAAATGGGAGAAGTAGTCTTTTGAGCTTGGCAATAGTGGCCGTAGTTTTATAGTTGCACTGTCCACGGCCTCAAATTTCCCCAAGAATGTGCAACCCTTTTGTATTTGCCAATTATTTTACCCATGTTTCTATGGGGACTTAAAGATGCGGTCAGTCAAGCTGCAATTTTAAATCCGAGCATTCCGCATCATATTCTTTTGTCCAATATATTTTTGATAACTTGTCTCCAACCATGGCATAGTCTCGGATAAGCCGACAGTTCCATAAATGTGGGTTGGCTGCTTTCTCCTCGCTAACACGGCTTGCAAGTTCGGCGGAATATGAAGCAGTATAGGTGGTCCTGATATAGTCATCTCCACAAGCTTTTGAAATTTGAGCGTCATTTCGCTCGACCATCATTTCTTTAAGTCGCTGATCTTTTCGATCAATACAGTATATCTGATGGAGTCGGCTCTGCTCTTGGTCAATGATGGATCCAATTTCCAAAAGGAATCGATTGGGACAATTTTGCACATTGAAGGAGGCGCCATCCGGCAAGATAATAGCTCCCTTAAAATCAGATGACGTAAGCGTTGCGTGCAACTGCTCCATGT